>URQL01000030.1 GCA_900550005.1 uncultured Erysipelotrichaceae bacterium | reverse complement strand
CAAAAGAACGTTTTTCAAACGGTTTGGCCGGATAACCCAAGGCCAAAGCTGAAACAGGTTTGAAGCCTTCCGGCAGTTCAAGGCTGGCTACAAATTGAGGACTTTGCGGAATACGATTTAAAAGAGCCCAAAGATAAACTGAACCAAGGCCGATATCAGTAGCAGCCAATTGCATATTTTCAAGAATACAGCCAACATCAGCTATGTAAACCATCTGGCCGTCATCTTTAGGTTTAGCTGAAATGACGATTAAAGTAGGGGCGCCGTAAAACGGATTGTATTTGGGGTTTCCGAAAGCTTGACCGCAGTATTCTGCAAAGTTTTCGAGAATTTTGGGATTTTGCACAACAGAAATATATAGTTCGTCATATGCTCCATGACCAACAGGAGAAGCCCAGCCGGCGGCTAAAACTGTTTGCAGCTGGGAATCGCTTATTTGTTCTGGTTTGTAGACTCTGGTAGAGCGGCGGGGTGCAATAGCGGTTAAGGTATCCATAATATAACTTCCTTTCTTGTAATAATTCTTTTATTATTACTTATATTGTAACAGGTTGATGCTTTGATTTGCTGTAAATTATTTGTGAAGTGACTAAAAATACCATTATATATACTTTCATAATCTTTAACATAATATTTTATGTTCTTTATTCCTTTTGAAATAATTGTATGTCCTTCTTCTTCAAGTAATCTTTTTTGTAATTCTATTGCTTCAGGATATTTAACATTTAATTCTCCATCAGATTTTAAAGTTCTCCAATATGGCGTAATATCTTCGTTTCTTTGATAACTTGCCCAAGCAACTATATTTACAAATATTCCTGCTGTCATTGGATCGGTAAAGTCTGCATTATTTTGTTTTGCTAAATAATCTCTCATTTGACTAACAGTTATGAGTTTTCCCTTTGGTACTTTTTTCATTAGTTCATCATAATAAATTGGTGGTGCAAAAAACATTTTAGTTCCACCATATTTTTTTATTGTTTTCTCATCTTTAATAACTTGTATTTTAGGCATATCCTTATTATTATTCATCATAACATTAAAATCTTTTTTATTTTCATTACCCATATTACTTCAACTCACTTTCAAATTACTATTTGTCTTTCAGTTCCTATTATAGCATTTTATTTACTTAAAATATTAAAATGTTGGTTAATTTTACTAAAATCATGTTATACTAATTTTAGTTAGTAGTTATTACTACCTATAATCATTGTTCCCGAATGGTAACAGTTGGCACCAAAACGAGAGCTGGTTTATCAAAGCGGGCAATCAACTCAATCCCAATGGTTGTTTTACCAGAACCTTAAGGGCTCCATTTGAAATAGACTTACTGTTTGGTAAGTTTTTTTTATTATATAAATATGCAATTCTTTTAAATATAAGGTATAATAAAGATGCAAAGGTTACTATATTTTGAGTTAGGAAGATCACAATGGTTTATACAATCATTTATTTAGGTATTTCATTATTGGTTTCCCTTACTTTTATTCTACTTGGAATAAGTCAATATAAAAGTAAAAAGCCAGTTACGATCAATACAGGAGAAGTACCTCCTCGCGAAGATGAATTAACAAGTGTTGAAAAATGGAATCACCAACATGGCAAAAATTTGATTATTTTTGGTTGTATGCTTTTTATTACCTTATCTATTTTTGTCTATTTTCTTGAACGAATGGATCATATTGTTTTCCAAATGATTGTTTTTATGGTTGTGCTCTTTGGTGAAATTGCCTGGGTTGAATATGAACATAATAGAATGAAAAAGGAAATGATAAAAACAAAATAAATTCTAGCTTGGTGAAATGTAAAATTAAAAGCAGGTGGTCTTAGAATGAGACTATCTGCTTTATTTTTTATTGAATACGATCTGTAAATGCTTTAATGGCATCACTTGATGCATTAATCATTTGCTTTTACAAAGCTATCAACAGATCAAGTTGTAATTCCCAACCAAATTGGATAATCAATCAATACGGTATCGTAGTTATCCCAATTAGGAACTGTCGTTGTTTCAAGTTCAATGTTTCTAAGTGATGGATCATCATGTTCTCTAGAAACGCTAAAATTACTGTTGTTCCAGTTTAAATCATCACTTGTATAAAGTTCTTTTGGGGTGATTTCAAATGTATTTGCTCACCTAGATTGTCTGCTATTTTATTAGCTACTTCTTTTGTATGACTTTGAGCTGAAAAGTAGACAACGAGTGTTTTGTTTGTAGACGAAGAATCCGTTTGTGTTTGATTTTCTTGATTTGTTGTTGTATTGTTGACAACAGTGGGTTCATTTTGTTTTTGTTTGTTTTACAATACATACAATAGCTAAAATAACAACGAAAATACGGATCCCTTTTTATTCATATTAAAATCGACCTTTCTTATCATTTGTCCTTAGACAAATTTAGAATGGAATATGGGAGTAACTCACGGTTAAGATAAAAATCAAATTGACTGGGACTTACACCCGTGATATAAAATAGAGATGAGGTGAAGCAGTTATGGAAGAAAAATTATATACGATGAAACAGGTTTGTAAACAAACGGGTTTATCTTATGATACATTAAAATTTTATTGTAATGAAGGCTTAGTTCCTCACGTTAAAAGAGATAAAAATAATTATCGTGTCTTTGATCAACGTGATATTAATTGGATCAACAGTTTATCTTGTTTAAAGAAGTGCGGAATGTCGATTCAAGAAATGAAAGAATATTTAAAACTTTGTTTAGAAGGTGAAAAGAGTATTCCTTATCGTCAAGTCGTATTAGACCATAAATTACAGGATTTGGAACTCAAGAAACAAGAATTACAAAAGAGTATTGATTATATTCATTGGAAACAACAATTTTACCAAGATGTACTAGATGCTAAAACAAAATATTATAGTGATTTGATTGATATAAAAGAGGATATCCATTAGGCATCCTCTTTGATTGTTTTGATCCACTTATCAATAGCTTCTTGTTTTGTTTTTAATTTATTTTCTTCATGACGGGTGGTAAATAAAATATTCATTTTACTTTTAATGTTGCCATGGCATAGTTCTCTAATTTTTTCAAAAGTAGAACCAATCCCACTGGCATTGGTTGTATAAACATGAACATCTCTTCCTTCATTGTTATTGTACTAACGAGAGTAACTCCCATGTTAATTGTTTTCTTAAAGTTTCTTTAAAGAAGAAAATTGATAATAATACAGAAATTGACATTTTATCATTGCTTTAGTAAAATAAAGGTAGAAAGGAAGATGCTTATGAAAAAGTTAGATTTCTTTTTATGTATCTTGCTCGTTTTATTTGGGATTGGATTAATCGTTTTGATGATCAAACATATAGGTTTGCTTGCTACAATTCTTGTACTTGTTGCAGTGATTGGTTGGTCGATCATGAATGAAAATCATAATCCAATCAATCTTTATTTTAAACATTATAAACGTTTTAAACGCTAAAGGAGCCATAAGGCTCCTTTAATCTTTGGTTAATAATTTTTGGTAAGTATGATCAATTAAAAATGCACCTAGAGGGGCAGTGATTAAAATGGCTAATACAGCCATGGTTAAAACAAGATCACCACAAGTAAGTCCCATGGCTAAAGGAAGTCCACCAATAGAGGCTTGAACAGTTGCTTTAGGTAAGTAGGCAATCATACAAAAGATTCTTTCTTTTTTATTTAATTTTGTTTTGATCAAACAAATAAGAACACCGATACTTCTAAAGATTAAAATACCTACTAAGAAAATAAAACAATGGATTCCTATATGACTTAAATAAGTTAAATCTACGCTTGCACCAACTAAAACAAATAAGAAAATTTGAGCAATGATCCATAATTTATTAAATTTTGTCGATAAGTGTAATGCTAAATTTTTATTTTCTCTTTGAATACCAATTCCCATTGCCATTATTGCAAGTAAAGCAGAAAAGGTAATAGAAAATGGGATAGCATCTTCAAGTGTACAAAGGATAAAAGCAATGGCTAAAAAGATAAAGACTTTACTTGTATCACGTAAGTGATATTTTTTAAAATATTTGGCAAAGCTTTTTCCTAAAATTAAACCGATAAGAATACCTAGGACAATAGAAATCGGAATATTAATAAATTTAGTAAAATTCACATCTCCCCCTTTAGCAAGCGCTGTAAAGGTAGAAAATAAGACAATAACTACCACATCATCCACACTTGCTCCAGCTAAGATCAATTGAGGAATGGAATGTTCTTTACCATAATCTTCTTCAATAAGTTGAACCATTTTAGGAACAATGACAGCCGGAGAAACAGCAGCTAAAACAGAACCTAAAATAGCTGAATCTAATAGAGATAAATGAAGTAAACTTGTACCTAATAATAAGGAACCTGTAAGTTCAAAGCAAGCTGGCACAAAACACATGAGTAAAGCAGGTCTTCCTACTTTTTTTAAATCATCTAGATTTAAGGTTAAGCCAGCACGAATTAAAATGATGATTAAGGCAATTTTTCTTAAATCGGCTGATACATTTAAAATTGAAGTATCAATTTGATTGAATACACTTGGTCCTAATACAATACCTGTAATTAACATACCAAGTAGAGGTGGTAAATTCAATTTTTGGCATATTTTTTCACTTAACATACCAATTGATAAAATTAAAGCTAAACTAAATAACATAAAAAACTCCTTTCAATAAAAAAAGCTAATAACCCTGCTTAAAGCAGAAGTCATTAGCTAAGTAGCGGTTTTGGTGATTACCATGGGAGAACTTCATTCCCAATAGTTATTTTAGGCTAACTTGTTTTATTTGTCAATCTTTTTAATGTATTTATTGTAAGCATAATAAATTGCAATAATCGTTTTAGCATCACATATTTTCATTTCTTGAACTTGTTTATAGGCTTCTTCAATGGGTAAGTAAATTAAATCGATGAATTCATCATCATCACTTTTTAAAGGATTGATTGCTTTTTGTACATTTTCAGCTTCATAAATATGGATGACTTCACTACTATAGCCTGGTGTTGGGATCATTTTTGTAATGAGGTTCATTGATTTAGCACAGTAACCTGTTTCTTCTTCAATTTCACGCATTCCTGTATCGTAAGGCTCTTCTCCAATTTCGATTTTACCAGCAGGAATTTCTACAAGAAATTCATGATGCGGGTAACGATATTGTTTAACTAAGATGATTTTACCATCGATTATGGCTAAGATACCGACACCACCATTATGAATTACCACTTCTCTTTTAGTTTGTTTTTGATTGATGAGTTCGACATCATCAACATCTACTTTAATGATTTTACCATCATAGATTCGTTTTGATTTGATTCTTTTTTCCATTTTTATCCTTCTTTCTTTACATTTGTACGATAACGATCCATCATTTCTTTAAAGATTTCGGCACTTGTTGGAGGAGTGTATGTCACTGCGTTGGCTCCTGCTTGAATGACTTGTCTGATTGTATCTTCACTTGGGCCACCGGTTGCAATAATAGGGAAGTTGGCATCTATTTTTCTTAATGCTTTCACAA
This sequence comes from uncultured Erysipelotrichaceae bacterium, assembly GCA_900550005.1. GTDB lineage: Bacteria > Bacillota_I > Bacilli_A > Erysipelotrichales > Coprobacillaceae > Beduini. Next base: position 7,852 of record URQL01000030.1, on the reverse strand, counting down.
TTTCTACAGTATTTTTACCACCTGAAACATTGATGATATCAGCACCGCTATGAAGCATTCTTTCTTCTAAATCTTCATCTAAAGAAACAATTGTTAAAACGACAGGGATATCAACATGTTCTTGCAATTCTTGGACAAATTTTGTTTTGGTTGGGGCATTGACTACAACAGCTAAAGCGCCATGTAACTCAGCATCTAAGGCAATTTCCTTAACACGTGGACCAGATGTCGTTCCACCACCGACTCCAACTAAAACCGGTCTTTGCGCAACGGATAAAATTGCATTGGTAATTTGTAGAGTAGGGGTGAATGGGTAAACGGCAATAACGGCATCTGCATCACTGTTAGGAATTAAAGCCACATCAGTAGAAAAAAGTAAAGATTTAATTCTTTTACCATTAATTAAGATTCCACTTGCTTCTCGAATACAATTAGGAATCGTCACTAAATGTTGACGTAATGGAGAAGTAATTCGAGGCATTGATTTTGCCATGATGATCACATCCTTTCTTATTTTTTATTTTAACATAATCTCATAAAAAATACAGTATGACTTCAAGTTATGCAAGTGTGTGTTAGAAGCATTGTACAAATAAGTGAAAACGATTTATAATGAAATCAAGGAAGGTGATATTATGGCAACATTATTTATCAATGGAAGTCCAAATAAAAATGGCAATACTGTAAAATTAGTTAAGTCTCATTTTAAAGATTATGAAACTTTAAACCTAGTTGATTATAAAATCTATGGTTATGGTCAACATTTTGAAGATGATCAGTTTGATGAAGTCATTGAAGCCATGAAAAAAGCAGATACGATTATTATTGGTTCACCTTTATATTGGCACAGTATGTCAGGAATGGTACGTAACTTATTAGATCGTTTTTATGGTTATGTAGATGAAAACTTATTAAAAGGAAAAGATTTTTATTTTGCTTTTCAAGGCTACGCCCCAACTAAAGAACAACTAGTAGCAGGGGAATATACAATGTCACGTTTTGCTTCACTTTATGGTCTAAATTATAAAGGGATGATTACAGAGTAATAGGAAAAATCATACATTTTAGTCCAGTTGGACTTGGATGTATGGTATTTTCTCATGCTTATGGAACAGCTTTAGCAAAAGAAGAAGTCAAATAAATTGATGATCTATTAGATCAAATTGATTTTCAAGATATTCGCCATTAATAAAGAATCCACTTCAAAAATTTGAAGTGGACTTTTTTACATAAAATCATTGCCATTAGGATAATGCAACATTGAATCTTCTTTACTTTGATCATATTTTTCAACAAGTTGATGATCTTTTAAATTCTCTAAAATAACACGATCTTCTTTTAAATCATCTACCATAATTTTTAATAAATCTTGTCTATTCATTTTCTTTTTCATTTTTATCACCTAATTTATTATGGATGTCTTTATTTTAACTATACAAAGATTAAATTTATTGCTTGTTTTTTTTCAAATGATAAAATGAAAAATTATTTAAGCCGATAGATTCTTTTTTTATTAATTCCTATCGATTTTATTTATTAATGATAGCTCTTGTGTGAGATTCACTTAATCCAATATATTTAGTTATATCAGCACATTTTGATTTTTCATTCTTTTTTCTTCTATGAGTGAGTCCATTACGTATCCTATTAAATCGATTTTGATTTCTTATAGTCAAATACAAAGTGTACAAACAATTAAAAATAAGATTCAAAAATTACTTCAAATTCAACCTAAACAACCCCAATTAACTCATTTTGATCATGAAATAAAAGTAACCAATGCAACAATTGGTTACAACCATCAACCATTACGTACTTCTTTAAATCTAACAATTTTAAAAGGATAAAAGATCTTGATTATAGGAGATAATGGATCAGGTAAATCTACTTTTTGTAAGACATTAGGTAAACAAATTCCGCTTTTAGATGGTAACATAACGATTGATTGAATAAACATCAATGATTATTCTATATATTCCATTTTAAAATATGTAAGTACAGAAGATTATCTTTTCCATGATTCAGTTATCAATAATCTTTTTACCCATCATCCTAATTTTCTTTTACCTTTATCAAGTGACTTAAACCAAGATGCACTTACTTTATCAGGAGGACAAAAACAAATTGTATCGTTAGTACGTTGTTGGAATACATCACCATCTATTCTTATTTTAGATGAAGCCTTTAGTGCATTGTATGATCAAACAAATCGTCAATTACTTGATTTTATACTTACAAATCCTAACTTAACTGTTCTTCAAGTTGATCATCATTTCCATGAAGAATATCTTCATTATTATGATCAAGTGATTCATCTAAACAAAAACACAGAATGAATTTCATTCTGTGTTTAAAGCTTAATTACACTACTAGAGATAAAACTTGAATCAATGATCTTTTTAGTTAACTTCAAAGCTTCTTTTTCTTTATGATTATGTGTATAATAATTTAATTTTTCAATTTCAATAAAATGCTGCATATCCATAGATAAATATTCACTATGTTCTTCTTCAATTTGACATAATAATTGATAGGTCTTTAAACTGTATTTTTTATTCATCATCGCCATTAACCAATTATTTAATATAGGATAAATGGGATTACTTACTTCTATTTCTTTAGCTTCTTCTAAGAATAGTCTTGCTTGTTTGTAATCTTTTAATTGGTATTTACACCATGCCATGTTGAATAAAATATCATCATCTATTTTATTTTTATCCACTAAATTATAATACTTTAGAGCTTCTTTATAATCATGTTTTAACATGTATCCCCAAGCAATATTGTTGTACCTAATCCACAAATTTATTGAATTAAATTCTATTGTGCTATTAATTAAATTTTTATTTTGATTTATTGCTTCATCTATGTATCCTATTTTCATTAGTTCATTAGCATAATTTCCATTTAAAAGGAGCAGTCTAATAGGATTATTAGTTTGTTCACATAGATTTTTGCATTTTAAATAGGTTGCCATATATTGATAGGTTTCATTAGATGTATGACTATCAATACTAAGTTTTATATAGTAATACATAGTTAAAATATCATAATTTGAGTAGTGGTTTATAGATATTTTATTAATATAATTTTGCGCTAATATATATTGATTTGTCTTTGCTAGATAAGAAGCATAAAAGATATTGAAAATTGTTTGTTCATTCATTTCTAGAGCTGGGTAAATACATAGTAATTTTTTTAATATAGAATTGTATATATTATCACTAATGTAAGATAGTTTCAAACCTTTATAAATTATTTGGGTTAGATAAATATAAATAATTCCAGGGGAATTTTTAAATTGTTCTTGTTTTGATATTAATTTTTGATAATGTAAATCTCGATTTTCATGTTTAAAGCAAGCGTCATTTAAAAAAGTATAAAATTCTTTTTTTAAAGAATTAGTATCCATTTGTAAATCTCTTTCTCTGATATCTAAGAAATGACATATTTGTTTGAATGTACGATTTTCATTAGAATAAGTTATTTGATTATTAAGCATACGACTTATGTAGGATTGACTTTTATTTGTTAGCTTTGCAAGTTGGTTAATAGATATTTTTTTTTCAAAAGCTTTTAATTTTAAAAATGCATTGATATTGTTCATTTTAATCACCTTGATTTATTTAAATATGAAAAGATGATTAATAAAATTAATCATCACAGCCTTTTATATTTCTCACACTAAAGTATAAAAAAGATCATTTTTTAGGGATTAAGTACCTAATATTTGCTCTTTTTAGACAATTTAGCCCACTTTGATTTATTAAAAAATCAATTTTTTTCAAAATAGGTAGTTTGTCAACACTCTGAGATGATTAATAAAATTAATCATCATTATCTTTTTTATCTCTTGTTTGGATACATTCATGACAGTGTTCTTTATTTTGACATTGAACATTATGGATATGACCACAACTACAAATTGTATTTGAAAGTAATGTTATTGATAATAATGCAACAATAATAAATTTTTTCATCATTTAATTTCTCCTTTTATTGTAAATTTTATTAAGCTATTTATGTATTTAAATAATTAGTCATAACGATCATTCTTATTTTTTATTAAATCATAAATTTATGAAATTGACAATATTTAATGAAAAATTTATTTTATTTATGTAAATTAAATTGTTTTAATGAATAATAAAAATGCTTATGAATAAAAAATGCATTAAATAATAGATAAAAAATATAACTAATTTAAATTATGCTGATTATTCCAATATAATTTATCATGAATATAATTCTTGTTTTGACCTAAATGAAAGAAAAAAACTTAAAAATCTTATATATAATTTGTATTAAAATTGTAATGGGTTACAATGATGATGTAGTGTATAGATGTTTTTAGTCATAACCCATTCTTGTGTGCATTACAAAAAAAATAGTTTATTAGATATAAAAATTAAAGTGAATTAGTATTTAAATTATTGAAATAAGAAATGGAATTAGAAAGGAGGGTACTGATTAAATAATTTATCTGCAATTTCTTTATTCTATTATTGATAATAACTATTTTAAAGAAAAATTGAAAATTGAGATTAATGGAGGACTTCTACGTAAGTAGAAGAAAAAAGATTATGAAAAAATATTTAGTGACATTAGCTTCATTTATGCTTGCTTTATTAATTGGGGTATCAACAGGTACGGTATCAGATACACCTAGAGATATGGCACCTGATCCAGGTAATGGAGGATATCCAAATGTTTATTATGGTGGAACGTTTAGAATTAGTTCAACTGGCGGGGTCCCTATTATGGATGTTAATCATTATGCGTATGCTGATTCTTCTAATACTTTAAAAACAAATGGGATTTCAATATAATCAAGCACGTTCTATCCTTCTAATGCAACATATCCAACAATAGTTTCTCAAGATGTTAATAATAGTACTAGGGTTGCGTGGGTTAAAGCACGTACATATTATTCACGCTTTCCTGAAAAAGGATATTTTGAAGGACAACATGGATTTAATTGTAGTTCAAGTAATAAATTATAAAAATAATAAATATTCGATTGTCCTGTGGACAATCTAATTATTTCATAAAAGGAAGGAGTGATTTTTATGAAAAAGAATGTTTTATTTGTTTTATTAACGATACTTTGCTCTATATGTATAGGTTTTGGTACAAAAGAGTTAGTAGGAGTAATTAAATATAACTATAATTTGTCAAAGCTGATGAATGAAGATTATTCTAAAAATGTGTATTATAATTTACATCCTATATTTAATGAGGAACAAGATGGATCTAATTTTTCAATTTTTGATGATCAAATTGATAATGGATATAACGAAGATTATGATAAAGAAATTAAAAATTTAGAAAACGTTAAAAATGTATATGAATACATGGGCTTAGCATTTGGAAATTACTATGATATCAATGGGGAAGTTCATGATATTTCATTGAAGAATGATACTCAAAATAAAATATTAGACGTTACATCAATTGAACAAACATTTTTAATTCTTCCTTATTTTGAAGAAGATGGATTAGATAAAGACATGTCTAAAGTATTTATATCAAAAAAATTAAGTCAATTCTTATCAGATAATGGATTATCTAATAAAGGAGATTATGAAATTGATCATGTAAGAATACCAGTTGGTAGAAGAATAGATGAAATGACTCATACTGATATGAATGGTAATAAAACGAATTATGAAGCAAATGGAGTACAATTTGAACATAAATCAATTCAATTATCATTTGATGCCATCTTAGATCAAGATTACTATGAACCAATCTATGAAAGTAAATATGTTATCTTTGTTCCATATACGCAATTTAAAGAATTATTAGGAGATTTTGAACCAGCTACAAGAAAAGTATATATTAATTCAAATTTATCACTTGATGAAAATAAGGATTTATTAAACAATATTAAATCAAAAGGTGATGATATTCAATTGTATCAATATTGGATAGGATTAAATAGTGAAAAAATTTTTTATAATTCTTTAAAAAAGAATACAGTTTATTTAAGTGTCTTTTTATTATTTATTGCTACAATGATGTATCAATTTGTTGTAAATAAATATGTAAAGAAAAATGAAAGAGTAATGATGAATGTTGTATTGTTTGTTGGTGCTAATGTAGTTGCATATTTAATGGCAAAAGAAATACAAATTTATGTTATTCTTGGTTGTACAATAGTTATCTTGTTGCTATCAATTATAAATTTCATATTTAGAATGAAGGATCATCAAATTGGTTAGATTTAATAATTTGAAAAAGGTTATTGACCTATAATGTTTACTTATTAGTTAACATTAATAGGATCGATAATCTTTATTTACTTTTTAATGTTAAAAAATTAGAAATCTATTTACTAAATGTTTAATATATAGTACAATCAAATTAAAGAAAACGCATACATTTAATAAAAGGAGATGATATTTATGAAAAAGAATGTTATGGTTGCTTTATTATCTGTTGTATGTATTGTAGGAATAGGATTTGGAGCAAAGAATTTGATGGGTGGTAATAAAACGAATAATACACCTAAAAGTATTTATTATAATCTACATCCTGTAAGTAATGATTCAACTTTTTCAATTTTTGATGATCAAATTGATAATGGATATAACGAAGATTATGATAAAGAAATTAAAAATTTAGAAAACGTTAAAAATGTATATGAATACATGGGCTTAGCATTTGGAAATTACTATGATATCAATGGGGAAGTTCATGATATTTCATTGAAGAATGATACTCAAAATAAAATATTAGACGTTACATCAATTGAACAAACATTTTTAATTCTTCCTTATTTTGAAGAAGATGGATTAGATAAAGACATGTCTAAAGTATTTATATCAAAAAAATTAAGTCAATTCTTATCAGATAATGGATTATCTAATAAAGGAGATTATGAAATTGATCATGTAAGAATACCTAATGGTAGAAAAGTGGGAGAAACGACTCATATTGATCAAAATAACAATAAGATAAATTATGAAGCAAATGAAATTCAATTTGAATATAAAGGTATTTCATTATCATTTGATGCTGTTTTAGATCAAGATTATTATGAACCTATTTATGAAAGTAAATATGTTGTTTTAGTTCCATATACACAATTTAAAGAACTATTAGGGAATTTTGAACCTGCTACAAGAAAAGTATATGTTGATTCTAAATTATCTACAGAAGAAATGGATGCTTTAGTAAAAGAAATTAAAGCAGTAGGCGAAGATATTAGAGTATTGGAATGAGAAAATTAAATTGATTGGACCCTATTATTTGTAAAAAGATCATTAATCTACATTGCTATTTAGGGTGGTAAAGTAGAATAAATGGTCTTTTTATTTTTGAAAGTAGATATTGTTTTCAAAAATAAATGTTGGTACAATTAAAAAAATTATTTATTGGGGGAGTAATAATATATGAAACATTACATAAAGAAAAATAAGGAAGATTTTATAATCAATGTAGTAGGTAATTTATTTAACTCTTTCTTGTTTATTTATCTAGCTAGATTAACACAAAGTATTATAGATGCAGGGATAAATAAGAATATTCAGGATTTAAAGAGATATTTTATTTATAGTATCCTTTTTATTTTAAGTATTACTCTTTGTAAATACATTACACGTTTAGCGAATGCAAGATATCTTGCAAAAACAATGAGAGATATACAAAAGGATTATGTAAAATCGGTTTTATATAAAGATTAGCATATCTTAAATGATGAAAATAGTAGTAAGTATCTTTCTATCTTACAAAATGATATCGCTTCTTTAGAAATGAATTATTTTGATGCTTTTCCTAGATTGATTGCTACTTCTTTTTTAGTTTGTGGTGCTTTAGGAATGATGTTTTTTTATAATAAGGTGATGTG
>URQL01000029.1 GCA_900550005.1 uncultured Erysipelotrichaceae bacterium | reverse complement strand
AAAATAATATCTTTGTATGTATTTTTTCCAGTACCACTCATATAATTTTGAGTGAGTTGGTTAATAATATTTTCCATTGTAACTTGTGGTAAATCCATTTGATATTGATTAAACAATTCTTGTTTTAGGTGGGATAATACTTTGCTTTGATGTAGAACACATTCTTTTAATGTAAGTAATTCTTGTATTCTTTTTCCCTGCGCATAATTTTTTGAAATGAATGCAAGATATTGTTCTTGTAATGGAGTAAATTTAGTTGAATAATCTTTTTCATACTTTTTTAAGAAAAGATGATAGGATCCTAGAGATTTATTTTGAAAGAATTTTAAAGGATCAATGGACTCATGTTTATCAAAATCTAATAAAGTAGGTATACGACCTAATTTGTTTTTTAGTTGGTTGTAACTTTCTTTGATGAGTTTAATTTCATTAAAATTTGCTTTATCAATGGTTTCAAAAATACGTTTTGTGGAAATTTCATCAAAATTTATTGTGGAATCTCCATCAATAAGTAGGGTACCTTGTTGAACAAATCTTCTTAGGTAATCTTTGTTGTAACTTCTATGTCCGCTTAATGCAATTGGAATTTGAAAGTTTTTTTCATAGTTGCCAATAAAATCAATAACAACTAAGTAATCTTTTGTTGAAGTTTTTCTAAGACCTCTACCTAATTGTTGAACAAAAATAATATGTGATGTAGTAGGACGTAACATAACAATTTGATTAACTTCAGGAATATCTATTCCTTCATTAAAAATATCTACTGTAAAGATATAATCTAAATAGTTATTAGAATCATCACTTTCTAATAATTGTATTGCTTTTTGTCTTTTTTCTTCACTATCTTCTCCAGTTAAGGCTATTGTTTTGTATCCTTTTTGATTAAAAATATTTGATAATGTATGTGCTTCATCTTTACGACTGCAAAATATTAACCCTTTAGCTCGATAACCCGAATAACCATACTGATTTATTTTTTGAATAATATAATCTACTCTTTTATGATGAGTAAGTAAATTGAAGTCACTTTTATCTTCTATAGTTTGGTTATTTATTGTGAAATCTGAAATTCCATAATAATGAAATGGGGTTAATAATTTATATTTCATGGCGTCTTGTAAACGAATTTCGTAAGCAATATTATAATCAAATAGGTTAAAAATATCAAAATCGTCTGTTCTTTCAGGTGTTGCTGACATCCCTAATAGGAATTTTGGATGAAAATATGAAAATATTTCTTGATAAATTGGTGCTCCAGCGCGATGTACTTCATCTATAATGATGTAATCAAATTCGTAAGGATCAAATTTTGAAAGATGTTCTTTTTTGTGAATAGTTTGGATAGTTGCAAAGAGATAATCAACATTTTGATCTTGAATAGTCCCTGTGTATAATCCCATCTTTTTTGAATTAAGGACATTTTTAAAACTGTTCATAGCAGCATGAGCAATGTTTTCTCTATGTACAATAAATAATAATTTTTTTGGTTTAAAATGTTGAACATCGAATGCAGATAAATATGTTTTTCCTGTCCCTGTTGCAGAGATAATTAGGGCTTTTTTTGCACCATTTTTTCTTAATTCACTTAATGAAATTAGTGCTTCTTTTTGCATTTTATTTGGTTCTAATTTTTTTGAGAGGTATTTTTTATTTTCAATTTGCATTGGATGGTAAACTTCTTTATATTCATTAATCCAAGTTTGTGTTAATGGAAAGCTATTTTTCCATTGATTTAAAAATTCGTCATCAATTTGTTGAGCTATTTGACCGTTGTTTTTGGAAGATAGAATAATATTCCATTCCAAATTGGATAGAAGAGCACTTTGAGTTAAATTTGAGCTACCAATAATTATTTTTGATTGATCATTTTGCTTAAAAATATAGCCTTTAGGATGGAAACCATCATTTGGATATATTCTAACCTCAATATTTTTAAAATGAAGTAGTTCTTCAAAAGTATACGGATCATTAAAGTTAAGATAAGTAGAAGTTACTATTTTACCAGGTATATTCTTGTCTTTTAGATATAATAATGCTTCTTTTAAAACGGCTAATCCTGATTTATTAATAAAAGCAACAGAAAAATAAAATTCCGAGCAATTTTTCAATAATTGATTTATTTCTAATGCCACTTTAGTATGGTGGCTATTTGTGATAAAACGCGTTTGTAATTCAGGTTTAGAATTAGTGGTATGATCAATATAAGAAGTATATAATGCTTGTTTTAATTCTTCCATTTTAATTCATTTTTGATTTTTTCAATAATTTGTAAATCAGCAGGAAGCCATTCTATACTTTCATCATTGTGATCAATCCATTTCATTTCACTATGATCATTTAAAACAATGTTTTCATCTAATAAATGACATAAATAACAATCCATATCTAAATGAAAAGTTGGATAGTCGTAAGTTGCTTTCATAAAGAAATGATCAATGGCAATATCTACTTCGAGTTCTTCTCTAATTTCTCTTTTTAAAGCTTCTTCTTTGGTTTCACCAGGTTCTACTTTACCTCCTGGAAATTCATATAAACCATTAAATTCTCCATAATTTCTTTTAGCAATCATAATTTTATTTCCTTTAATAATAATTGCAGCAACAACATGTATTGTTTTCATTTTTTTCAACTCCTTTATGAGTAACTATAGCATAAATTGTAGAAAAATAAAAACTTTACTTAATTAAATCTTTTATATTTTTCAAGGAGATAGCAATTAATTCTAGTATTTTGTAAATGCTTTCGATATAATTGGTATGTATGAGAAAAGAGGGAAATGGAATGGTTAGTTATATGAATTCTTTTTTTAGTCTAATTACTTATTGCAATACTCAAATGACAAATTCCAATGAATATAATATCGCAAGAGTGATTTTAGAACATGTCAATGAGTTAGATTCGATGTCTTTAGAAAATTTATCAAATGAATCAAATATATCACAAGCTAGTGTAAGTCGTTTTATTAAAAAATTAGGATATAAGAATTATCAAGATTTTAGAGAATCTTTTAAGAAAGCGTTATTAGAAATTAAATTGAATCGTAAACTAGGCCATGTTACCTTATTTCCATATCGAGATAAGCAAGATATTGTGGATACTTTATATGAAAATGCAATTAATAATCTTACAAAAACAAAAGAAACAATTGATTTAGAACAGTTAAATAGAATTATTAATATTCTTAAAAATGCACATTCTGTTACTTTTTTTGGTGATGACCATGCATTATCTATATTTTATACATTACAATTAGATTTAATGGCTAATGAGATACCAGCGTATTTATTTAAAACAGAGGAAATTCAATCGTTACATAGTGAATTTATTGAAGATGAAGATGTAATTGTCTTTCTTAATGTGTATAGTGGTTTTATCACACCAAGACAAAGAAGCATGCTTAAGGAAATTCGAACACTAAAGAATGTTAAAATGATTGGATTTACTCAAGAATATAAACCATCATGGGATGATTTTTTCAATGAAGTTATACATTATGGAATAAGTAATTCAGTAAATGATGGTTACTTTTCTTTACAATTACTTGTACAGATATTATCTGAATTAATGTATGAATAAACACTTCCATTTTTTGAAAGTGTTTTTTATTTTGTGCAATTTTAATTTATTTTTTGAAATAATCTTTCTTTAATAATTGTGGTTAATGATGTGAATATGTAGTTGAATAGAAGTATAGAAAAACGAAAGGAGAAAGAGAAAATGAATAGTTTTTTTAGAAAAACAGGTAAAGTTGTATTAGCTTCATTAGTGTCCCTTTCTTCATTGACATTTGTGAAAGCTACTACAATTTATTCACCTGGTGCAACAGTAGTTAAGGATGAAAATTCACCATCTGGATATACTGTGCATTTTATTTATGATGCAAGAAATGAAGAAAAGAGTATTGAAAGTATTCAAGTAAGTGGACCATTTCGTTATGTTGATGCAGCTCAAGATTTAAAGGATGATACAAATAGTTATACTCCAGATCAATATAAAAATGGAATGTATGCAACAAATTGTGCTCCTGGTTCAAAAACATCAATTACGGAAATGACATGGGGTTATGCACAAGAATTAACAGATGTGGATGGAGATAAAATCTATGAAACATCATTCCCTATTACAAGTGGGGCATTTGGTTATCATTATGAAATTAAATACACTGGTGAAGAAAAATCAGTTACTATTGCTGATCCAGCTAATTTACCTGAAAAGTTAGATTCAGATGAATATTTAGATACAGGAGATAAAAATACAAGTATTGTTTATGGACATTGGGATGATGAAAAACAATCTAATTCTCCAAATATGGATTATGTTCTTCCTGTTGAAAATGAAGCGGATAAAGGTTCATTAAAATATGAATCTTATCCAGATATTGAAGGAAATACAAGTCGTATTGGAATTTATACGCCAGCTGGGTATGATGCAAATAGAGAAGAACCTTATAAAGTCATCTATATTTCTCATGGTGGTGGTGGAGATCATACAGATTGGTTCCATATGGGTTCAATTGATAATGTAATGGATAATTATGTAGCTCAAGGAAAAACTGAACCTGCTATTATTGTAACAATGAATAATACTCATTTTGGATGGGATACAAGTAAAACTTTACCAAACGTGGTAGAAAAGATAATTCCTTATATGGAAAGTAATTACAATGTATCTACAGAAAGTAAAGATAGAGCTATGGTTGGATTATCAGCTGGTGGTATGACAACTACAAATATGTATTGGACTTACCCTGATGTATTCGGATATTTTGGTATTTTTAGTGGTACATCTGTTGGTGATGCAGTAGAATGGAAAGAAGCTTATGCTTATCCAACAATTATGGCAACTGTTGGAACTTGTGATTTTGCATCTTCAGTAATTGCTGGTGGAGAAAGTGCATTCACTGTTGAAACATTTGATAAATGGGCAAAAAACAATATACCTGATACTTATGTAACAGATGATATTTATGTAAAAGGATCTCATGATTGGTTTGAATGGCCACAAAGTTTTGCTATGTTTATTGGCGATGTAGCATGGTCTAATGAACCATCAACATATAATTTAGGAGTAACTGTAGAAAAAAATACAGATTCAAGATATGTGGCACCTTATCAAGCAACATTTGTATATGAAGATACAGATGTTAGAAATGCAGTTAAAGTAACAGTTTCTGGTAACTTCCAATTCTATAAAGAAGATGAAGTTAAAAATTATGATGCTTCAGGAGACAATTCTGCAATCCCATCATATGATGTCTATGAATATGAAGAAGGCATGTTTAATTCTGGATATGGAATTAATGGGGACAGCGGAGTTTATGAATTAACTCAAACTGAAGGTGAACGTTTTGAATTAACAATTCCTTTACCTGGTAATTTATATTACTATGATTATACAGTAACTTATGCAGATGGATCTACAGAAACAATTAAAGATCCAGTTAATTTACCAGTAGCTAATGCTACTACTGGTCATGATTCAGGGCATAGTTTATTCTATGTAGGAGATAGTACAAGTACAAGTAAAGGTCAAGAATATATTTATGAACGTACAGATGGTAAGACAGGTACTTATTCATTTGTAGAATATACAGCAGTAGATGGTACAAAACAACCATTAGGTGTTTATTTACCATATGGTTATGATGTACAAAGTGGTAAAACTTATAAAACAATTTATGTTAGCCATGGTGGTGGCGGTAATGAAGCTGAATGGATGGAAATTGGTGCTATTCCTCACATTATGGATAATTTAATTGCAGATGGATTAACAGACGAAGCTATTGTAGTAACAATGGATAACTCTTATTTTGGTTGGGATTATGATAAAATTGTTCCAAATGTAATTGAACATATTATTCCATATATTGAAGAACATTATGCAGTATCAACAAAAGCTAATGATCGTGCATTTAGTGGATTATCTATGGGTTCAATGACAACAAATACAATGATGAGAGAAGTTCCTAATGAATTTGGATATTTTGGAGCGTTCTCTGGTGGAAATCAAGATTTAGATCCAACCCATTATGATGCAGATGCATTAAACAATTCTGTACTTTACTTAACAGCAGGAAGTATTGATATGGCTTATAACAACAAAATGGGTATTAGTTCAGTTGATTATATGTCTATGTTAGATTCAATTGATGTTAAATATAATTGGGAATTAAAGAATGGTGCACATGACTGGGGTGTATGGCGTGATTCATTCACTACTTTTGCTAAAGATTACTTATGGACAAAAGAAGAAGTGGTTCCTACACCTGAACCTACTCCAATTCCAACACCAACTCCAGATAAAAAAGATGATACAGTAATCACACCTTCAACTGATACAGCAGTTAAAAAAGCACAAACAAATGTCAATACAGGAGATACAACACCTTCAGTTATTGGCTTTGCAGGATTAGGTATGGTTGCTTTAGTAGCTTCTGCATACTTAGTATCAAAAAAAAGAAAATAAAAAATTGACATCTAGGTTAAATACTTAGATGTCTTTTTTTGTTATATTTCCCCGGAAATAAAAAAAGAATAGGAGAGAATGACCTATTCTATAAATTTTCTAATTGTTCTAACCACATACGATAGCTTGCATCACTAGGCATACGTAAATCTCCACGAGGAGATAAGGCAACTGAACCTACTTTTGGACCATCAGGGATACAACTACGTTTAAATTGTTGTGTTATAAAACGACGATAGAAAGTTTTTAACCATTTTAAAATTGTTTCATGATCATATTGATTTTTAAAGGCTATTTTTGCGATGCGTAATACTTTGCTTGGTTCATATCCAAAACGAGCTACATGATATAAGAAGAAATCATGTAATTCATAAGGACCAACGATATCTTCTGTTTTTTGTACGATTTGATTATCTTTAGCTGGTAATAATTCAGGAGATACAGGGGTATCCAAAATATCTTGTAAGAAAGCTTCTAGTTTTTGTCCTTTATATACAGTAGACACGTAATCAACTAAGTAACGTACTAATGTTTTAGGAACAGATACGTTAACAGCATACATAGACATATGATCTCCATTATAAGTAGACCATCCTAAAGCAACTTCAGATAAATCTCCTGTACCAATAACGATTCCTCCAACTTGATTGGCTAAATCCATTAAGACTTGAGTTCTTTCACGAGCTTGAACATTTTCATAAGTAACATCATGAATGGATTCATCATGTTCAATATCTTTAAAATGTTGTAAAACAGCATCTTTAATAGGAACAGTTTTACTTGTAACACCCAGTTCTTTCATTAGACCTAAAGCATTATTTAAAGTACGATTTGTTGTTCCAAAACAAGGCATAGTGATTGCATAGATATTTTCACTTGGTAAACCAAGTTGTTTGAATGTCATATGCGTTACAAGTAAAGCTAAAGTTGAATCTAACCCACCGGAAATACCAATAACCACTTTTTTTGTATTGGTAGCTTCTAGGCGTTGTTTAAGGCCCATGATTTGAATGTTGAATACCTCTTCACAACGTTTTTTTCTTTCATCTTGATTACTAGGAACAAATGGTGTTGGATCATAGTAACGATTTAATTCTAAATCTTCTAAAGGTAATGAAAAATAAACACGATCATAATGATCTGTTGTTTTGAAAGTTGTCATTTTTCTTCTTTCTGAAAGAATTCTAGATAAATCCATATCAGCATAATTGATACCTTGATTATAAGGCTTAGATTCAAATAAAATCGTTCCATTTTCACCAATTAAATTATGACCACTAAATACAACATCTGTTGTTGATTCACCAATGCCTGCATTGGCATAAATATAACCAGCAACTAAACGAGCAGATTGAGATTGGATAAGTAAGCGACGATAATCACTTTTTCCAGTTAGATTGTTACTTGCTGATGGATTAGCAATCACGGTTGCACCGGCTAAAGCATGAGAAGTACTAGGGGCGTTAGGTGCCCATAAATCTTCACAAATTTCAATTCCTAAAACCATTGCTGGAATAAGTTCATTTTCAAATAGAAGATGTGTTCCAAAAGGAACGATTTGTCCATCAAAGAAAACTTCAGTTTGAATGTTTGCGCCTGATTCAAAATGTCTAGCTTCATAAAATTCATTATAATTAGGAATATGTGTTTTAGGAACGATTCCTAGAAGTTGACCGTCATAAATTATTGCAGCAACATTATATAATTTGTGGTTATAAATATAAGGAAGACCAACTACAATAACCATTTTTAAATTTTTAGATTGATCAACGATTCTTTTTAATTGATTTAAACTTTCATTTAGTAATCGATCTTGAAAAAAAAGATCTTCACAAGTATAGCCTGATATTGTTAGTTCAGGGAAAACTAAGATTTGTGTATGGTTTTCACTTGCTTCTTTCATACAAGCAATAATTTGATTTGTGTTTTCAATACAATCAGCTACTTTAGTATGAATAGATGCAGTGGCAACACGAATAAAACCATCTTTCATAAAATTAAATCCTCCTTGGTTTATTGTCTTCATTATTATAGCATAAAAACACAAAAAGATAGGATCATTTTATGCTTATTAAACGGATTTATGGTATACTTTAAAATAGTAAAGGGGGTAAAAAGGTGGGCAGAAGTGAACAAAGAAGACAGTATCAAAGCATTATCCATTACCAAATCGATACGTATGAACCGAAAACAACAAAAAATTACTATGAAAAATTTATAGATGTAGGTATGCATGAAGAAAGTGCAATTCAATTATTAGCTTATGTTTTAGAAACTTACACTAAAGCTATTATTGGAAGTAATCAGCCATTTAGTGAGTTTGAGTGGAAATCTTATTTAGATCAAGTTCAAATTGAACCTTTTGATAATGAGGCAATCGCTTTTGAAAAGGAAGATGAACGTTATTTACTAAAACAAATCAAAAAAGATTTTGGTACTTTGACAAATGCACAAAACTATATTCGTGAACTTGTTTCAATGGAAAAATCGTTGTTGGTCGCCTATTTATTATTTGATATCAATGAAATGGATGCTAAAAGAATTCTTTTTATTGTTATGCAAAGTTTATTAGATAAAATAGAAAACACAAAGCATCATTATGAAAATTATACACAAGAAGATTTATTACGTTTAGCTAAAAATATTCTTTTTTGTGTTGATCCTTATGAAAATGAAGAACTCTATCATTTATTAGAAAACACGATCGATTTAGAAAATGAAAAAGCACGTGTTTTTAAACCTGTATTTCAATGCTTATTGAAAATCAATGATAAAATTGATAGTTGTATTAAAAAAAGAAGAAGTTATTTTCAGGATATTCAAGAATATATTAAAGTAGATTATACTAAGAAGCCAGAATATTTCTTTAATGAATCGACTTTGAAAAAAATATAGGAGGGATAATATGGAATTTAATGATTTACAACCTTATGTATTAAAAAGAAAAGCCATTGATAGTGCACTTACATTATTTTATTTTGATCAAGATACTTTAGCACCAAAAGATTCTATTGAAAATACATCTACTATTATTGGAATATTGTCTAAAGAATCTTTTGATTTGATCAATGATCCTAAAGTAAAAGAAATTTTAAGTGAACTTAAAACTCAAGAATTACCACTTGAACAAAAAGCTATTGTTCGTGAATGGTTAAAAGATATTGCCCGTTTAGAAAAAATACCGAGTGATGAATACCAAGCTTATCAAGAATTAAAAATGAAATCACAAAGAGCGTGGCAAGAAGCAAAAGAAAAAAATGATTATCAAATTTTTAAACCTTATTTAAAGCAAGTTATTGAAACGGAAAAAAAATTTGCTAGTTATCGTAAAGATCAAGAAGCCAATTTATATGATGTATTACTCAATGATTATGAACCTGGTTTTACTATTGAATCTTTAGATGCTTTTTTCTTACAACTTCGTCAAGAAATTGTTCCTTTATTAAAAAAGGTACAAGCAGCAAATAAGAAAATTGATCGTTCTTTCTTATTTAAAGATTATGATATCGACATGCAAAGAAAATTTAACTTAGATTTAGCTAAATATGTCGGTTTTGATTTTAATCGTGGTGTGATGTCGGAAACAGAACATCCTTATACAACAAATTTACATAATAAAGATGTACGTATTACAAATCATTATTACTTAAATAATGTCGAAAGCGCTCTTTTTTCAACAATTCACGAAAGTGGTCATGCAATTTACGAAATGGGAATTTCTGATCAAATTACGATGAGCGCTATTGGAACAGGTGTTTCAATGGGAATGCACGAATCACAATCTCGTTTTTACGAAAATATGATTGGAAGAAATCCATTATTTTGGAAAAAAGTCTATCCAAAATTACAAGAAACATTTAATGAACAATTAAAAGATGTAACTTTAGATGACTTTACTTTAGCTATTAATCATGCCAAGTCTAGTCTTATTCGTACCGAAGCAGACGAATTGACTTATGCATTACATATTATGGTACGATATGAAATTGAAAAGAAAATGTTTATGGAAGAAATTGATTATGATACTTTACCTCAATTGTGGAATGATCTTTATAAAGAATATTTAGGAATTATACCTAAAGATGATCGAGAAGGAATTCTTCAAGATATGCATTGGGCAGGTGGAATGTTAGGTTATTTCCCAAGTTATGCAATTGGTAGTGCTATTGCTAGTCAAATCTATAGCTATATGCAAAAAACTACAGATGTTGAAAAATGGATCGAAGAAGGTAAATTTGATCAAATCAAACAATTTTTAGGTGAACATATCCATCAATATGGTTGTATTTATTCAACAAATGAAATGTTAGAAATGATGATGGGTGAAAAATTTAACCCTCAATATTATGTTAATTATTTAAAAGAAAAATTTATGAAAGTTTATGAATTAAAATGATTTTAAAAATGTAAAATGTGTGCTATCATTTTGAGTATGAGGAGGGAGAAAAATGAAACGTTATTATTATAAATTTAACGAAAAAGAAATGATTCAATTAAAAAAAGATTTAAAATTTTATGCAGAAATCAAAGGTTATGAATTTCATTGTGAAGAACAAGAAGAAGGTATGCGTTATGTTTGCCAAATTCGTAGAAATAAACAAACAAATAAAGCATGTACTGTTATCTTTAGACACAATGTTTCAACTCGTCTAACCATTCAAATGGGGATTATTGATTGGATAGATGGATCTTTAATTGATGCTTTTTATCCAGAATTGGAAAAACCAATTATGGAAGAAACAACTGTTCCATTCCTTGATCACAAAGAAAAAGAAATGCGACATGATGTTAAATTATTGATTAAAGTACGTTTAGGAAACTATTTTGATCATAAAGAACAAGTGCAATAAAAAAATAAAACTTCCTGTTTCATCAGGGAGTTTTATACGTTGGAGGAAAAAATGAAATACACAATCGAAGAAGCAACTAAAAAAGCACATCAAATGTATGTTTATGAATCATCAGAACAAGCAGATCAACAAAAAGTCCTTCTTAAATATCCATTTGATGGGATTTGGTTTAGTATGTATGATGTTTGTAAACTTTATGCTTTAGGAATTATTGATGATGTAGAATCAGAAGAATTTGAAGAAGCTAAACAGTTTTTAAAAGACACGCAAGAATTGACTCATGATTATCAAGAAAAAGAATTTGAGTTCTAACTTAAGTGTCTTTTTTTTGTGATAATTTCCACAAATAAATTGAAGCAATAGATTCATAAGGGTGGTAGGTTAAGATGAGTTGTTCAAACTCTTTCTTAGTTATTTTTTCTAAATGATAGATTTTTTTCATTGCGTTTAAAATTGCTTTATCTTCATAACTAATGATATTTGGTCTTTCTAAAACATGAAGCAAGATCATTTTGGCACTCCATACACCAATACCATCGAGTTGTGTTAGATAATCAAGGGCTTGTTTATCAGATAGAGTGTGAATAAGTTTTAAATTAAATTCATGATTGATTATTTTTAGAGATAAATTGTGGATTGCTTTTGCTTTATTATAAGTTAAGCCTATTTGTTTAATTTCTTCAATGGATAATGTGGATAAATATTCAGGCGTAATTAAAAACTGTTCTTGCATTCGCTGCCAAATTTTACGAGTGGCTTCATTAGAAATGAGTTGGGCAATAATGGTATGTACTAAAGCACAAAATAAATCTGGAATCCTTGATCTTTTAATAAATCCTATTTCTTTAATATAGTGTCCTAAAATGGGTTCTTGATTTGCTAAAAGATAAGCATCTTGTAAATGATAATGTACATAATCTGTTTCTACTTTCATGCGTTGACACCTCTTTATTTTTATTACTAGTTGAATTATAAAGCAAAATATCCTTAAAAATAAATAATTTTATTTTTTTGAAAAAATAAGAAAGCGAATACAAAAAAGGTGTATAATAATTTTCAAAATGAAGGAGGAATTAAAAATATGAGTAAATTTCCAGAAGGATTTTTATGGGGAGGAGCTACAGCTGCTAACCAATGTGAAGGTGCATGGAATGAGGATGGAAGAGGTCCAGCACTTACAGATGTAACTACAGGAGGAACGGTTTCAGAACCTCGTTATGTTACTTATGAAGATAAAGATGGTAATAAAGTAAGAGTACCACATATGGGTAATAGTTTTGTTTTACCAGAAGGAGCACATTTTAAAGTATTTGATGATGAATTATATCCTAACCATGACGGTATTGATTTTTATCATCATTATAAAGAAGATATCGCTTTATTTGCGCAAATGGGATTTAAAACTTATCGTATGTCTATTTCATGGTCAAGATTATATCCAAAAGGAATAGAAGAAGAACCAAATAAAGCAGGAGTTGAATTCTATCGTAACGTCTTTTTAGAATTAAAGAAATATAATATTGAACCTTTAGTTACAATTTGGCATTTTGATACACCACTTTATTTAGAAGAATATTGTGATGGGTGGATGAATCGTGATTTAATTAAATATTATGAAAGATTCGCTAGAACATGTTTTGAAGAATATAAAGGATTAGTTAAATATTGGTTAACATTTAACGAAATCAATGGTACTGCTTTTGGTACATGTATGTGGGGAGCAAAACCAACTAAAGAATCAGCTACACGTGCTTTCCAATCATTACACCATCAATTCTTAGCAAGTGCAAGAGCTGTACAAATTGGACATGAAATTGATCCTGAAAATAAAATTGGATGTATGATTTGCGGTATTACATTCTATCCAGCAACTTGTGATCCAAAAGATATTTTAGCAAATCGTCATATGTGGGAAACAGGAATCTTCTATTGTGGAGATGTTCAATGTAAAGGTAAATACCCAACTTATGCTAAACGTATTTGGAATGAATTAGGTGTTGAATTAGATATTAGAGAAGGTGACGAAGAAGAATTACTTAAAGGTAAAGTAGATATGTATACATTCTCTTACTATATGACAAATAATGTTACAACTCATGAAGTAGAAGATACTGTTGGTGGAAACTTCTCTATTGGGGTAAGAAATCCATATTTAACTTATTCAGATTGGGGATGGGCATTTGATCCAGATGGA
>URQL01000028.1 GCA_900550005.1 uncultured Erysipelotrichaceae bacterium | reverse complement strand
AACGGTTTACGTTGTAAGGAGAGATTAATAAAATGTATGCTATGTTAACAGAGTTGCTTAGTGGGTTGGCGCTTTTCTTATTTGGAATGAATTTCATGAGTGAAAGCTTACAAAAAACAGCTGGTGAAAAGTTAAAAGGAATTTTAAATTCAGTAACTAAAAATAAATATGTTGCTGTTGTATTTGGTGCCTTGTTTACGGCAATTATCCAATCATCGGGAGCAACAACAGTAATGGAAGTTAGTTTTGTCAATGCTGGGATCATGTCATTAGAACAATCCGTAGGGATTACGTTTGGGGCAAATATTGGTACAACGATCACAAGTCAATTGGTATCTTTAAAATTAACAGCGATTGCACCTTTTATCATTTTTATTGGTGCTGCTTTGATCATGTTTGGTAAGAATCCTTCATTTAGAAAAATTGCAGAAATTATCTTTGGTTTTGGTGCTTTATTTTTAGGAATTAATTTTATGACAAGTGCACTGGGTAATTTACAAAATTATCCTGATATTGTACATATTTTTACTTATTTAGATAATCCAATCATTGCGATATTGTTAGGATTTGTATTAACAGTTATTGTACAAAGTTCTTCTGTTACCGTTTCAGTATTGGTTTTACTTGCAGATTCTGGATTAGTTGCTTTACTTGGTTGTCTTTATTTTATTCTAGGTGCAAACATTGGTTCTTGTACCCCTGCAGTTGTGGCTTCGATGAGTTCAAATGTCGAGGCAAAAAGAACGGCTGCTATTCATGCTTTATTTAATATCATAGGAATGATCGTAATTTCGATTATCCTTCTTTTTGCAAGTCATCCTGTAGTTAATATGGTTTCTGCAATAAGTGGAGTAGGGAATGCAAAGCGTTTTGTCGCAAATGCAGATACATTGTTTAAATGTTTCCAAACGATTCTATTATTACCTGTTTCTGATGGCTTAGTTAAGCTTTCTAAAATCATTGTGAAAGATGCAAATGGTTTTGTTGATGAAACCAAAAAACGTTTATTATACATTCGTCGTTCAAATGAATTCATTGAATCAACTGTGGTTATTGATTCAACTGAAGAAATCGCACGTATGGCTTGTATGGTTCAAGACAATTTACATATGGTCATGGATGCAGTAAATACTGGTAATTTAAATAAAAAGAAAGTCATCTATGATCAAGAAGAATACATAGATTATCTCTCTCATGAAATTACAGAATACCTCGTTGAAGTAAACAAGTATACTTTATCTGTTGGAGCAGTGAATACCATTGGTGGTTTGTTTAAAGTAATTACAGACATTGAACGTATTGGTGATCGGATCATTAATATATTAGAACAACAAGTTAATTTAGATGCTCAAAGGATCACTTTTACAAATGAAGCACAAAGAGAGTTAAAACGTATTTCTTTGGATACATTAACGATTTATGATCAAGCGATTGAAATGTTTGCATCGGGTAAAAAAGAAAATATTGTTGCCCTTGATGAATTAGAAAATGAAATTGATTTACAACAAAAACAATATCAAGAAGAACATATTCGTCGTATGTCCATTGGAACATGTTCAATTGAAGCAGGTTTGATTTTTGTGGAAATTCTTTCGAATCTTGAAAGAATTGCGGATCATTCTCGTAACATTGCTTATTTTGTTGTTCGTCATTAAAAGAGTAACACGTTTTGTGTTATTCTTTTTTTTATTAAAATTTAACCTAAAATTAAAACGGCTTACATCATATTAGTTGTTTTTAGTAGTGAAATTTTGTATAATAAAAAAGAAATTTGATAATAGGAGGAACAAAAAATGGGAAGATTTCCTAAAGGATTCTTATGGGGTGGCGCAACTGCTGCTAACCAATTCGAAGGCGCTTATTTAACTGATGGTAAAAAATTATCAGTGCCTGATATGTTACTTGGAGGAGATGTTAATACACCAAGAACATTCTTACCACAAATTGATGAAAATGCATTTTATCCTTCACATGATGCCATTAAATACTATGAACACTATAAAGAAGATATTGCATTATTCGCTGAAATGGGATGGACTACATTTAGAATGTCTATTAACTGGGGACGTATCTACCCAAATGGGGATGAAGAAGAACCTAATCAAAAAGGATTAGATTTCTACAAATCTGTATTTGCAGAATGTCATAAATACGGTATGGAACCACTTGTAACTTTATGTCACTATGAAATTCCATGGAACATTGTAACAACATACGGGGGATTCTCAAACAGAAAAGTAATCGATATGTTTGTGAAATATGCAACTACATGTTTCAAAGAATTCAAAGATGATGTTAAATACTGGTTAACATTCAACGAAATCAATATCGCTTGTATGGGTGAAGGTGGAATTGGTAACTTATATGGTTTAGGTATCATGGAAGAAGAAGATATCAAATCTACTAAGAGAATCCCATTAAATGAATTAAAATCAAATCCTCAAAGAACATGGGAAGCATTACATAATGAATTTGTTGCTTCAGCATTAGCAGTTATTGAAGGACATAAAATCAATCCGGATTTCATGATCGGTAACATGATTGCTCATAGTACAGTTTATCCATTAACATGTCATCCAAAAGATATGTTAGCAGCACAAAGACAAGCTAACTTATTAAATAACTTATGTGGTGACGTACAAGTACGTGGAGAATACCCTTCATTTGCAAAACGTTATTTCAAAGATAACAACATTGATACTTCATTTATTACAGATGAAGATTTAGCTATTATTAAAGAAGGTACGGTAGATATGTATACATTCTCTTACTATGCTTCTAACTGTGTTACTGCTACTCAAGACGTAGAAGAATCTGCTGGAAACATGGTAAAAGGAGCTAAAAACCCTTATGTTAAAGCAAGTGATTGGGGATGGCAAATCGATCCTGATGGTTTAAGATATACATTAAACTTATTACATGAAAGATATCCACATACACCATTAATGGTTGTTGAAAACGGACTTGGAGCTTACGATAAAGTAGAAGAAGACGGTTCAATTCATGATCCATATAGAATTGATTATTTAAGACAACATATTTTAGCAATGGCTGAAGCTGTTGAAGATGGTGTACCTTTAATTGGTTATACAACTTGGGGACCAATTGACTTAGTTTCTGCTGGAACTGGACAATTCGCTAAACGTTATGGATTCATTTATGTAGATCGTCATGATGATGGTACTGGAGACTTCTCTAGAAGTAGAAAAGATTCATTCTACTGGTATCAAAAAGTATGTCAATCTAACGGAGAAGTTATTGAATAATTAAAAATAAGGTGATTGCTTTAGGTAATCACCTTTTTGTCTTTAAATTTGCATATTTAATACAAATCATATCAGAAATGAGTTGTAAAGGATAAGGATGACTAGCATAGTCATCGTGACTGTTATAACGAATATAATGATCAACTAGGGGATCATTGTTTGTTTGACTTGCTGTGATCATATAGATTTTAGGTTTATTATGACCTTTGAAAGGCTTTGTTCTTGAAAAGATACGATCAAAGTAAGTTCCTGATTCAGAAAAAATAATAATTAAATTTGTTTCATTAGCTTCACAAATATAATCTGCTTGATTTTTAGTGTTATAGCAAGAATAAATGAGTTTACCGCTGGTTTGTAAATCAAATTGTAAACTAAAAGCCGTATTGGCAGATTGCATATAACCAAAAGCAGCCACTTCTTGATAATGGCAAATATCTTTAACTAATTGATTAATTTGATCTTCTAAATTTTTTTCAAGAAAGTAATTTAAATTGTTAATCACACTATTTACATAAGAAGCAAAGAGTGAATCAGATTGACCATCGTAATGAAATTTATTTTGGTTATTTAAAGATTCAACAGCGTATTTAGCAATTTGATTTCTTAAATCATTAAAATCCCTTAATCCAATATCACGACAGAAACGAGAAATACTTGAGTTTGAGACATAACAGGCTTTTGCTAAATCGGTTAATGAGTAACCTTCTAAATTACGTAGATTTTCCATGATATATTTAGCGATTTTATAATTATTTGAATTTTTTGTTTCATCATTAAGGATGGATAATAATATAATGACTAGGTTAAACATAATGTTCATCTCCTTGCTTTATAAGTATAACATACCTTACTGTACAAAACAATTTGACATTCAAAAAAGAAAGCCAAAGCTTTCTTAAAATTATAATCTTTTATAGTCTTCTAGATTTAGTTTAGAAGCAGCAGCCTTATCACAAATAACAGTAAAGTTAGGATGCAATTTTAAAACAGTTGCAGGTAATTCATCACTAATTGGTGAATCTAGAACTTGTTTTAAAATCTCAGCTTTTTCTTCTCCAGTAACGATCATAACTAAATGTTTTACTTTCATTAAACTTTTTGGTCCCATTGTTAAAGTGATAGGTAAATGTTCTCTAGCAGGATAAGTTGGGTTAACAGCATTTTTTGTTTTACGATCCATTGGATAAGTATAGCTATCCATAGGTGTACAGCGAGGACAGTTACTACAAAAATGTCCATCCCAACCAAGTCCAATCAACATGACATCAATACCACCAGCATTAGCAATTTCATTATCATAAGTTGCCCAGTTTTCTAGTGTAGTGGTATGGATTCTTTCATCAGGAATATTGGCATTTTTAAAAAAGATTTCTTGCATTTCATCCCAGTTTGGTCCATGAGGTTTATCTTGATAAGGGGCTTCATCAAAAAGATAATATTGAACATCTTTGAATTTATCTTGATCTTTTACTAAAGGGGCCATCATTTGGTAAAGATGAATAGGAGATTTTCCAGCAGTTAAAGAAATATTCACTCTTTTATCCTGCATCATGGCACCAAGTAAAATATACATGGCACTTTCACTCATTTTTTGTTCATTTTCTTCAATAATTAATTTCATTTTTTAATTCCTCCAGTTTCTTGATTTTATTAAACAGCAAAATAATATTAAAATCTATCGTTTTCCATAAGTTGGAAAGAAATTTGTTAAGATGAAAATATAAAAAACTCTATTACAGGACGAGAGTTTTTTGCTATAATGAAGAAAAGGGGAATGATAAAATGAATACAAAAAGATTAAGCATTGGTGAAATGAGTCGAATTAATCATACAAGTATTAATGCATTACGTTTATATGATAAACTAGGAATACTCCGTCCTGCTTATGTTGATCCAAATACGAATTACCGTTATTATGATATTAATCAAAACAGTCGCTTAAATATGATCAACTATATGAAAGAATTAGGAATGTCTTTACAAGATATTAAAGATACACTAGATCAAGAAAATATGACTTTAATTGAAGCAATCCTTTTAAAAAAACAACAAAAAAATTTAGAAGAAATGCAAGAATTAAAGATGAAACAAAGTGCTATTAATCGTACGATTTATTCGATTGAACGTTACCGTAAATCACCTAAACCAGGAATGATCACTGTCGAATATATCGATTCTAGACGTATTTATTCAATGTATACACCAATCAATTTTTATGAATCTGGATTAGAAGGGTATGAAATGGTTTTAAATGACTTAAAGGAACAACTATTAAAACATCAATTGCCCCAAGTTTATTTTTGTAATGTTGGAACTTTTATGAAAAGAGAGGATTTCTTAAAAGATCATTATGAATCTCATGAAATTTTTATCTTTGTGGATGATTATTTTCCTTTAATGAATGAAGTTAAAACTTTAGATAGTGGGATGTATGCTTGTATTTATCTTGATCATTTTGATGATGAAATCGAATTCGGTATCCGTTTAAGAAAGTATTGTAAGGAGCATAACTTTGAACTTGTTGGGGATTATATTTGTGAAGTCCTCTATGAATTAGATATTTTTGAAAGTGATAAAAGAGAAATGTTTTTTCGCTTACAAGTGCCAATTCAATTTAAGTAAAAAAATTTAAAAATAACCATTGACTCTCTTGTTACATTAGACTTTATACTATGTTTGTAAGATAAATAAACAAACAAAAAGGAGACGATAATATGGAAAGAATTAAAGTTGTGCAATATGGATGTGGGAAGATGGCAAAATACATTATTCGCTACTTACATGAACATGGTGCACAAATTGTAGGAGCAATTGATGTTAATCCAGAAGTTGTAGGAATGGATATTGGAGATTTTGCAGGACTTGGAATGAAAACCGGAGTTGTTATTTCAAATAATGCCGATGAAGTATTAGATAATTGTGATGCCGATATCGCTGTAGTGACATTATTTTCATTAGTAAGTGATTGCTATGATCATTTTGTTAAATGCTTAGAAAGAGGTATTTCGGTTATTACTACTTGTGAAGAAGCAACAGATTCATGGGGAACAAATCCTGCTTTAACAAATAAGCTTGATGTGATCGCTAAAGAAAATGGAGCCACATTTGTTGGTGCTGGTATGGAAGATACTTTCTGGGTAAATATGGTAGGAATGGTTGCTGGATCATGTAACTCAATTAAAAAAATCGAAGGTGCAGTTTCTTATAACGTAGAAGAATATGGTTTAGCTTTAGCAAAAGCACATGGTGTAGGATTAACTCCTGATGAATTCGAAGCTCAAATCGCTCATCCAGAAGTCATTGAACCTTCTTATGTATGGAACTCAAACGAAGCTATTTGTAGTAAAATGGGATGGACAATTAAATCTCAAACTCAAAAATGTGTTCCTTATTTCCATGATACAGATTTATATTCAAATACAATGGGGGCTACAATTCCAAAAGGAAATTGTATTGGTATGGCAGCTGTTGTTACAACGGAAACATTCCAAGGACCAGTTATTGAAACACAATGTATTGGTAAAGTTTATGGACCTGATGATGGTGATATGTGCGATTGGAAAATTACAGGTGAACCAGATACTGAATTCCATGTTGTAAAACCAGCTACAGTTGAACATACATGTGCTACAATTGTAAACAGAATCCCAACTGTTTTAAGAGCACCAGCTGGTGTTGTTACAGTAGATCAATTAGAAGAACTTGAATACTTGACTTATCCAATGGAATACTACGTATATAGATAATTAGAATATAAAAGTAAATTGAACGATATCTCATTTCTAGGGATGTCGTTTTTTTTATTAATCTTAAAAATAGTGTGCATGAAAAAGAAAATCTTTCTATAACGAGTATCTAAAGTAACTTGGGGTTGAGGTCCGCTACATTTTTATTTGTGGTGGTCCTTTTTTCTTCTTTCCCTTCTTTGGGGTATTATTATATAATCTTCTTATCCTTTAGAAAGTAATAAAAGATAAGAACCCTCCCGACTAAAGTTGCGTTCTTATCTTTGTCAAAGACATCTATGATATTAATAAAATTAACTCAAAAAATCGAGTATATTTCTCAACTTTATTATCAAAATTTAATCTCTAAGCTTAATCTCAATCATATTCCTTGTCCTATTTGTGGTTCTACTCATGCTATTCATGTTGAAGGTATGACCCCTTTTACTTCTATTACTTTTGATTTTGTTTTATTGATTATTTTTCCACATAGATATCATTCATTTCTTCTTATTTTTTGTTTACCTTTTGTTTGTAATCAAATTTGAGTAGGTTTTTATTATGATTATCTATTTATTTTCAATCTTGGAGGTGTTCTTCCATGCCTGACGATACTATTACTGCATCTTTTTTAAAAGCTCGTGACTTTTTATCTGCTTTTGATTTGGTTCATATCAATATTCAAGATATCAATGTTTATCATGATGATGGTAATGTAAATATCCATAGCACTCTTAATACTGCCGTTTGCAAATGTCCAATTTGTAGCGCTCCAACATCCAAAGCTAAAGGATATACCACTAAATATATTCGTCATTCTGTTTTAACTCCATCACCTTGTAATATCGTTTATAGAGCTAGATGATATATTTGTCCTGTCTGTGGTAAAACATTTTATGAGCATAATCCTTTTGCTTTCAAACACTCTAAAGTTTCTATTGCGACTGTATATAATGTCCTTCAAGAACTTAAACGTCCAGAAGCAACTTTTACCTCAGTTGGAAAAAAATTACATTTATCTCCTTCTTCTGTAGCTATACTCTTTGATTTAAAAATGGTAAGTAAAATGCAATTTTAAATGTTAAGAAAATGTTAAAATAGATTAATTTATTTTAAATAAATACTTGTAAGATAAAATGTTATTTGATAAACTAAATGAATGAAAGCGCATTATTAAAAGAGGGGAGAGTTTATTTTGAGATTTTTTGATTGTCAACAATTTGTCAAACCAGAATATGTGGTTGATCAATTACCAAGTAATAAAGAAATTTATAAAAATACTTTAGATATTGCGATGCCATCAACAATAGAGTCGGTTTTAATTGCTTTAATTAGTTGTGTTGATATGATGATGGTTGGATCAATTGGAGCGGATGCGATCGCTGCAGTAGGGATCACTAACCAACCAAAATTCATTATTTTAGCGGTAATCTTAGCTTTAAATGTTGGGGTTACAGTTGTGGTCAGTCATAGGAAAGGAGAACAAGATAAAAAAGCAGCTAATCAGTGCTTAGCGCAAGCTTTAACGATCAGTTGTATCATTTCTTTGATTCTTTCTGTTTTAGGTTTTGTTTTTTCTAAACAAATCGTTGTATTTGCTGGAGCAACAGAGCAATATGCTACGCTTGCAAGTGTTTATTTTAAATCGATTATGGTTGGTAACTTTTTTAATTCCATGTCGATGACGATTAATGCAGCTCAAAAAGGATCAGGGAATACTAAGATTGCTATGAAAACCAATTTAACTGCGAATGTTGTTAATTTGATTTTTAATTATTTTTTAATTAATGGAATTGCTTTTTTTCCTAAACTTGGTGTTCTTGGAGCAGGGATTGCAACTTCTATAGGAAATGTGGTGGCTTTTTTCATGTCACTTGCTTCAGTCAGCCATTCAGATCATTTTTTACATTTAGAAGCCCATTATTTTGGTCAATTTAATCAAAAAACATTAAAAGATTTATTGAATATTTCGAGTTCATCTTTTGCTGAACAAGTTTTCTTACGTATTGGTTTCTTTGCGTATTCAAAAACGATCGCTACTTTAGGTATGGTTGCTTTTGCAACACATAATGTTTGTATGAACTTACTTACGATTTCTTTTGCCTTTGGTGATGGCTTATCTGTAGCTACAAGTTCATTAGTTGGTCAAAGTTTAGGTGCTAAAAGAAAAGATATGGCTTTAATTTATAGTAAAGTTACTCAACATATTGGTAATATTGTCGGGATTGTTTTAGGAATTGTAATGATTATTTTTAGATCACAATTAGTTGCTT
The DNA here is from genome assembly GCA_900550005.1 of uncultured Erysipelotrichaceae bacterium. Taxonomy (GTDB): domain Bacteria; phylum Bacillota_I; class Bacilli_A; order Erysipelotrichales; family Coprobacillaceae; genus Beduini. The sequence goes on along the minus strand of URQL01000028.1, from coordinate 4,276 downwards.
TATTTACAAGTGATCCAGAAATTATTGAACTTGGATCCAAATTGGTGTTTATTATTACGATCACGGTCTTTTTCCAAATCACTCAAGTGGTGACTTATGGGTGTTTAAGAAGTGCAGGGGATGTTAAATTTACAGCGGGATTATCTTTAATGAGTGTTACGATCATTCGTCCAATTTTAACTTGGTTATTTTGCTATCCATTAGCTATGGGGTTGTTTGGAGCTTGGATATCTTTATTCTTAGATCAATTTGGTCGTTATTTTGGTTCAAGATGGCGTTATAAAAAAGGGAAATGGTTAGATATTTCAATTTAAGTCTCATTTTGAGGCTTTTTTTATTTAAAAAGGACTGAATTAAAATGCTTCAGTCCAAGGAAGCTAAGTTTTGTTTTTATCTAAATTTTTTATTTCATTCATTTTTGTATTGGTTAAAGTAAAATCAAATAGGTCAATGTTTTCTTTTAATCTGGCTTCTTTACTTGTTTTAGGGATAATACGGATCCCACTTTGTACTGAAAATTTTAAAGTGATTTGAGCAAATGTTTTACAATATGGTTGATACCATTGTAGTAGGAAAATATGTCAGTGTTTTGGCTTTAGCTTCTGTAGGAACAACTACACCCGTTGTTGATTTATTACTTGGACTAGTCATTGGCTTTGCCAATGGATTATTGGTTATCGTTGCACAAAAGATTGGATCAAAAGATCAAAAAACAATTAAAAAAAGTATGACGAATGGCTTCTACATTATTATCTTACTTAGTCTGATTATTTTGATTCTAGGTTTGTTTTTTAATCGTAAATTACTTACATTAATCAATGTTTCATCAGATTTAATGGAGAAAGCTCATCTTTATTCAGGTATTTTACTGATTGGTGCAGTTTATACAGCTTGCTATAACTATGAATCAGCGATTTTAAGAGCGAATGGTAATGGGATCATTCCATTATTCATCTTGATTTTATCTGCTATTTTAAATATTGTTTTAGACTTATTTTTTGTATTAGTTTTACACATGGTCATTGCTGGTGCAGCCTTATCTACAATTTTAGCTCAATTTATTTGTTACTTACTTTGTTAATTCGCTTTAAATACACTTGGTAGTAAAAAGGTGGCTATATATAGTGCTATGTATAAAATGAATTCAATGATGATGCAAATTTTAGCTGGATTTGGTACATCACTTTCAACTTATACAGCACAAAACTATGGCAATCGTGATCGCCAACGTAAAGAAAAAGGTTCTCATGATATTTTAAAAATCACAATGATTTTAAGTATTATTGTAGGTATTTTAACTCATTTATTTGTTCGTCAATTTATGGGATTATTTGTTAATGCGGGTGAAATAGAAATTATTATTTTAGGAATTCGTTATATCAACTTTACCTCTTATTTCTATCCTTTTCTAGGTTATATCTTCGTTGCTTGATTTGTTTAAACGGGACTTTGACAATCTGAAGTATCTTTAGGGTTTGTGGTTTTAGAAATTGCCATCAGAAGACTTGGAACACTATTTCTTATTATGGTTTCCAAGGGATGATTTATATTAATCCATTATGTTGGGGTGTATCCGCAATTTTCCGTTTTCAATCAATTCTTATTTATTAGATATTTCGTACATCTAAAAAAAGCATTGGTTCCCAATTAAAAAATGAGGCTCGTTTAAGAGTCTCATTTTATATTTATGAATACTTGTTTATAACGTGTCACTTCAAATGTATCTTTTGAAGTGGCTTTAATAATTAAAGAAATAAAATCTTTTTCTTTAGCACTAGGATCAATTGTAAAAGTAACACTTGTTTTATTTTTATTTAAAGTAAGTTTATAAGGATAATTAGAGACATCTTGGTCATAAATGAAATCAAAATCAACTTGATCATTGGCTTGTACATTTAAAGTGATCGTTTGATTTGCAAAGGCGATTTGTGAGTCATCTTCAATTAAATGGATTTGAGGTGGTAAAGTTTTATATCTTAAAGTACACCAAGACCCTCGAGCAGCAAAATCTTTTTGAATTGCTTCAACGTAGGGCCACATGGATTCCGTTTCAATAAGCTTTCCATCTTCTTGTTGATAGTGACAAGTCATTGGAATCCAATAGTTGACTTGTTGTCCTTTTGAATTTTTATAAGTTGGATCAATTTGATATCTTCCAGCAATACCACCATAATTAAAATTTTCTAAAGTTTTAAATCCCCAAGGAAGTAGAGTTAAGAAAGTAGGGGAATCCCCTTCAGAAATAAATTCATAAGGTTGATAAGTTCCAAGTCCCATTTCTTTACCCCACCATTCATGAAGTAATTTTTCATTGCATCCAAATTGAGAATTGATTTCTTCACCTTCGTATTCTTTTCCATCTGCCCAAGTTGCATATTTTTCAAGTAAAACACCAGTATTTTTTAAGATATGTTCTTGCATAAATGGAGCACGTAAGGTTTCTTTGCTTTTTCCTTCAGGCATGTTATTCCATGCGTAAGCATAACTTCCCATTTGTACACATTTAACAAATTGCATATTTGGATAAATTTCACAAATGTAATTTTTATAGGTATCATCTTGTTCACCACAAGCTGTAATAACGACTTTATCTTCAATTTGTTTTTTAATTTCTAACCAGTTATCTTGATTTTTATAATCTTGTTCTAAATCGTAAAGTGCTCTAGCTAAAGTATTGGCTCCACCCCAAAGCTGAACATAGAGTTTACGAGGATCATGATCTAAGATTTTTTCTTTAATTAAATTTGAACCATCGCTTGCTTGAAGCATTTCTCCTGGGTAACCAATATTACCAATTTTAGTAATCGAATGTAAATATTCTGGCGTTGGGTAATTTGTATCTACTTGGATCAAATTAGGATAAACTTGTTTATAATCTTTAATCATTTCATCCATCCATGTCGTTCCTGTAAAACGATAAGGTTTGGTATAATTCGGTTTACCTTCAGGGGTTAAAGCACCTTCAACACCTTGAAAGTGGAAGATGGAAGAAGTTAAAATAATTCCTTGAATTTCTATATCATTTGCATAAAGTAAAGCGTGGCGTAATGAGTTTTGATCATCGATTTCACCATCTTGAGTGATTATTGTACGAATTTTAGTTGACATTATTTTCATCCTTTCATTTTAAAGTTCATCTAGCTTTATTATACAGCAAAAATGGAAAAGAAAAAATTTAAAATTTGAAGAGTAAACATGAAAAATAAGAAAAAAGATTTGTATTTTTTTATAAAACAACAACGAAAATGGATGAAATCCTGTTGAATTTTGACGATAATTAAGTTAAACTTAACAATAGGTAAAAATGAATTTTGAAGGGGTATCTATGAAAGATTTATACGGTAGAAAAATAGATTATATGCGCATATCTTTAACAGATCAATGTCCATTTGCTTGCTATTATTGTAAGACAGAAGAAGTCAAGCCTGGTTTAAATGCAAACTTGCTTTCGTATGAAGAACTTTATCGTATTGTAGAAGTGGCTGTGAGTTTAGATATTGTAAAATTTAAAATTACAGGGGGAGAACCTACTTTACGTAAAGGGTACATTGATTTTATTGAAAAAATAAAACAAATTCCTAAACTTGAACAAGTTACGTTAACAACAAATGGTGCTTATTTTACACATCAAGATTTAATTCGATTAAAACAATTAGGTATTGATGGTATCAATTTTTCTATCGATAGTTTAGATCCTGTTGAATTTTTTGGTATTACCAAACAAAATTGTTTAAAAACAGTTTTAAAAAATTTAGAAGATGCGCATCAACTAGGGATTAAAGTCAAAATAAATAGTGTTGTAGATGAAACATTTACTTATAAAAGAGGAAATCAATTGATTCACTATGCATTAAATCATTCCATTCCTTTACGTTTTATTGAATATATGCCGTTAAATCAAAAACAAAATAATCCTATGTTTCATTTATTTCAATTAGAATTAAAAAAACATTATCAAATCCATAGTTTTTTAATTCTTGTAAATTAAAAGTGTTGATTTCTTTTTCAATATTTAAATAGTCAATGACTTTTTTTTCATATTTACTATCTAGTCTTTTTATCATCTAAATCCCCCAAATCCAAATAACTATTCTGCCCTATTATTGTCGTTTTCTATTTAAAATAATAAAGTTTTTATATCAATAATTATAGATATTACCAATTTTTTAAGCAACAAAAAAAGACAAACTAAAAGTTTGCCCTTTATATTATTTATTTTTTAAACTGTTCCAATACTGTTCATAAGCCATTTCATTTTTATTATTTCCAGCTTTAT
>URQL01000027.1 GCA_900550005.1 uncultured Erysipelotrichaceae bacterium | reverse complement strand
TAGTTCTACTTCTTTTTTCTTAAACTGTGATACACGTTGTTCATAAGCATCTTCTTTACTTTGTAATAAAAGATCTCTACGATCAATATTTTGTTCACGTTGTAATAATTTGTTTTCAAAATCTGTTGATTGCTGTTTTTGCTCTTTAATTTCTTTTTCAGCTTCTAATTTTAATTCATAAGCCTGAGTTTTTGCATCAAGTATAGATTCTTTTACAATATTATCTGCTTTTGCAACCGCATCATCAATGATTTTTGTTGCATTGACATTCGCTTTTGATACCCTTATAGCATAGTATAAACGTAATAAGCCAATACCTAAAAGCACAGAAAGAACATAAGACAAAACAGTTAAAAACACATTGTTATTAAACATATAGTTCCTCCCTATTGTCTTTGCCTTAATGATGTAAATCTTACATCAATGTGTATTATTTTTAAAACACATGTTCTATTTTAAACTATATTAGTCATTTTTGCAACAAACTATCTCTTTTCTTAGCATTTATTTTTCTTAATTTTTCGTTTCAACTAAAAAAAGAGGTTTCCCTCTTTATTCCATTACTTTTTCTTTAATTAATGTAATTAATTCTTCCATTACTTCTGGATGTGTTTTTAAATAATTTTTAGAATTTTCACGTCCTTGACCAATTTTTTCACCTTTATAAGAATACCATGCTCCACTTTTTTCAACAATATCCATATCTACAGCTAAATCAAGAACTTCCCCATCTTTAGATATACCACTACCATAGATAATATCTACACTTGTTGTTTTAAATGGTGGAGCTACTTTATTTTTTACGACTTTAATATTTGTCTTATTCCCAATAATATCTGTACCATTTTTAATAGCTTCACTTCTTCTTATTTCAATACGAATCGTTGAATAAAATTTAAGTGCACGCCCACCTGTTGTTGTTTCTGGATTACCGAACATAACCCCAATTTTTTCACGTAATTGGTTAATAAAAATAATTGAACATTCTGACTTATTTAAACATCCTGATAATTTTCTTAAAGCTTTAGACATCAAACGCGCTTGCAGACCCATTTGTGAATCGCCCATTTCCCCATCAAGTTCCACTTGAGGTACTAATGCCGCAACAGAATCGACAATAATTAAATCAATTGCTCCTGAACGCGCTAATGTTTCTGTAATTTCCAGTCCTTGTTCTCCACTATCAGGTTGAGATAAAATCAATTGATCGATATCAACCCCTAAGTTTTTAGCATAAACAGGATCAATGGCATGTTCGGCATCAATAAATGCGGCACGTCCGCCTTGTTTTTGTACTTCTGCAATTGCATGCAAAGCAAGTGTTGTTTTTCCACTTGATTCAGGTCCATAAATTTCAATGATACGTCCTTTAGGATAACCACCGATCCCTAAAGCTAAATCAAGAGTAAGTGAACCAGTAGGAATAACATCCACACCAATATCCGCACGATCGCCTAAACGCATGATAGAACCTTTACCAAATTGCTTTTCTATTTGTTTAATTGCTTCATCTAATGCTTTTTCTTCGGTATTTGTTGTTTCCGCTTTTTTTGTTTTTTCTGCCATAATTTTTACCTCCTATTCTATCTATACGCTTTTTTTTCAACTTTTTCTCACTTTTTCAACAAGTCAATTGCTTTTTTTATTGCTTGAAGCTGAATTGATGATCTTGAACCAACTAAATGATATTCATAAGTATGAATTGTCCCTCGATCATTGATCCCAATATATACAAGTCCTACTGGTTTATCTTCCATAGCTTCTGGTCCCGCATTACCTGTAAAAGAAACACAAAGATCACTGTTAAAAAGTTCACGACCATTTTTACACATAGCATAAGCCACTTCATGACTAACTACCCCATAGCGTTCCACTAATTCCTTATCTACTTTTAAAACATCCGTTTTAATACACGTTTGATACGTAACCAATGTCCCTTTATATGTCTTACTAGCTCCAGGAATGCTTCCCACTTGTGCACCAAAATTTCCAACTGTAAAACTTTCACAACTTGAGATCGTCAATCCTTTTTCAATTAAATGATGTACTAATTCTTTCATATTACATTGACTCCATTATAAATCCTTTGTTTTTCATAAAATAATCGACTCCAGAGATAAAGGAAATGGCTGTTGCTATCCAAATCATAATTTGATCCATAGGAATCCCCATTAAATGGAAAGGAATATTATTAATAAGAACAAGAATAATTCCAATCATCTGTGTTACCGTTTTAAGCTTTCCTAATTGACTTGCAGCTAAAACAACTTGATTTTGACTTGCAAGTAAACGAATTGCATCCACAACTAAGTCACGAGCAATCATAACTAGTGCCACTACAACACTAAAACGACCACTACATGCAAGTAAAATAATTAAAGAATTTACTAATAATTTATCTGCAATCGGATCCATAAATTTTCCAAATGTTGTTATTAAGTTATTTTTTCTAGCAATTTTACCATCTAACAGATCTGTTAAAGAAGCAATTGCAAATAAAATAACTACGATAAATTGATAAACAGGTAAAGTTTGATTTAATATTACTAAATCACCACCAAAAGGAAATAAATAAATACAAACAATAATTGGTACTAAAACCATTCTAAAACATGTTAATTTATTAGGTAAATTCATTTTAAGACTCCTTTACAAATTTGAAAGTTAATGTTGATGGATCGCTTGAACCGTTATTTTCACTTTCTAAAACATCAATTTTTGTATCATTAATAAAGTAACGATGCATGTAGTTATGTCCATTCATTAAAGTAACCGTTTGAATTTTACTTGCATCCATTTTTGAAACAGTAATCGTTTCTGGAGTAGCATTTGGGTCATTAGTGCTATTTGCACTATTAAATGTTTTTGAATCAAAATTAGAAGTAGCTAAACCATTTGTAACTAAATTACTTCCATCAATTCCATTTACAGTAAGTTGTGACCAACTACATCCAACAAATTCAAATTTAAAATCAAAAGATTCCATATCTTTTGGTAAAGTAATTGTATATTCATAATTTGCTGTATGATCTACTTTGATTTTAGATTCTTTTTTAGGTTCTTCTTGTTTTGTTTGATCTTCAGGTAGAGTCACTGTCTTATCATCTTCTTTAGGTGTTTCTACTTCACCAGAAATATGGCTTGTATTTTGATCACCAAATTGATTATCCGCCTTATTTGATAAACGTAAAACATACCAAACACTAAATATAATCAATAAGCATAAAGCCACAATGACACTATATTTGACAAATTCTAAACCACGATGATTATCATAAACCTTTTTTGAACGGGCAAAATTTGGCTTTGTCATGGTTACTTGTTTTTTCTTAGGTTCATTTTTTATTTTTTCTTCACTTGCTCTTATTTTAGCTGTATTGATTTCTTTTGTTAAAGTAACATAAGAATCAATATATTCTGCTGAATCCATATTTAAATATTCAGCATATTTTTCAATGTATTTTTTAATGTATTCTTCATCGCCAGCGTATTTTTCAAATTGTCCACCTTCAATATCTTTTAAAACACCAATTGAAATATGCGTAGCGTTACTGATTTCTTGTAATGATATTCCTCTTGCTTGTCTTTGTTCAAGAAGTTTTTTTCCTAGTTCTTCCACAATAATCCTCCTCGCTCATTCATTTATTTTTATTATAGCATAATCATCATTAAAAACAATCGCGTTACTCTTTTTTTAAGTAAAAAAAGCTGGCTAAAGCCAGCTTGCTCAATCTGTAAGCCAAGTTCTGTTTTTCAGACAATCATTTATCTACACCATTTTCATCATGTCCAATGCCTCGTTCAATTTCTTAGCACCGATTCCCCTACCAAATTTGGGTTTCTCGCTTGCGGAGTTTACCTCTTTTCATCATTGTATTTCTACATTGTTTTGTTTCTGTGGCACTTTATAGCTTATCAACCATGCAAGTAACTTGTTTAGGTCTTAGGCCTGTCGTCAGTCTACACTGCCATAACTTATTTGTTCGTTATGCACAAACACTACGATCATCGCAGATCGTGCGAGCCTGGACTTTCCTCTATTAATAAATTAACAGCGATTATCTTTCCATGAGCTTAATTATTCTACTTTATTTTTTTTAAAAGTGCAAGTATTAATCTTGAAAGTTTTGATTAAAAACAGCTTTTTCTAAAGCAGAAAGACGTTTTAAAATATCTACTTGCGGTGAAACTTGTTCTTCTAATGATTGAACGTTTTCTTTTGCTAAAGTATTTTCTTGTTTTAAACGAGCAATTTCTTGTTTTAAGGCTTGATTTTCTTTAGCTAAATCATCCATTTCTTTATTAGCAACTTCAATCATTTTCGCAAAGCTTTCATAATCCGCTAAAACCGTATCTAAAAAATAATCGACTTCTGTTGCATTGTACCCTTTAAAATCAACTTTAAACTCCTTATTTAAAATTTTCTTTGGTGTTAATTGTATTTTGTATTCCATTTTTATCACATCCTTAATTACTAATTGTACAAAATTCAAACTAAAAATCAAGTCATAAGCGTGATTTTAGCTAAATTACTTCCTTTCTTAGCAAAAAACAAGTATAATAATGAAGGTGATATAAATGGTTAATTATCCAAATGGGATGAAAAAGAATTTTTCTAAACCCGTGATCCCAAGTCATGATACAAGACATCGTGGATACTCGTTAGAAGAAGAACTCAATGCTTCTAATGAATTTTATCTTGCTTTTGATAAAGCTGTGATTCATAAAAAACCAACACCTATTCAAATTGTTAAAGTGGACTATCCTAGAAGAAGTGCTGCAAAAATTGTTGAGGCTTATTTTAAAACTCCAAGTACGACCGATTATAACGGTTTATACAGAGGAAAATACATTGATTTTGAAGCCAAAGAGTTACAAAAAAAACATTTTCCGTTTCAAAATATCCACCCTCATCAAATTGAACATTTAAGAAAGATCGTCCACCATCAAGGTATTGCTTTTCTTGTAATCAGTTTTACCAAAGAAGATGAAGTTTATCTACTCGAAGCAACCTATATGATTGAAAAATACGATATGGCTACCAAAAAGTCTTTAAGCTATGATGAAATAAAAGAAAATGGATACCTTATTCCAAATGGCTTTAGACCAAGACTTGATTATTTAAAAGTAGTCGATCAAGTATTTTTTAAGGAGGAAACAAAATGACAAATCAAGATACAAAGCGAATAAAAAAAGTCAAAATCAAGCCAAAGAAAAAATTTAAAAAGACGAAAATTGTTTTGAGAATTTTAACCGTCTGTTTAATTGGCGTGGTCTGCTATGGAATTTATTTTGCCATTGGAATTATTAAAGCAACCGATTCCTTTGATGCAAATCGTTTGCTTTCAAATGAAGCAACAGAAATTTACGATACAAATGAAAACAGTATGGGTTTATGGGGAAATAGCGATGCAGGAAATCGTGAAAACGTCGAATATGAACAATTACCTCAAGTTTTGATCGATGCTGTTGTTTCAGCAGAAGATTCACGTTACTTTGAACATAGTGGAATCGATATTCCTCGTATTGTTAAAGCAGCGATTGGAAACGTGGTCCATCGTGGTATTACAAGTGGTGGTTCAACCATTACACAACAATTAATTAAAAAATCTTATTGGGAATATTCTGAAGAAAATATCAACCGTTGGCAAAGAAAGATTGCTGAAATTTACTTAGCTACCCAAGCTGATAAAGAATTAAGTAAAGAACAAATCTTAGTCCTTTACTTAAACAAGATCTCTTTTGGTCGTGGCACACAAGCTATTGGCATTCAAGCAGCCAGCAAATATTATTTTAATAAAGATGTTTCTAAGCTTACTTTACCAGAAGCTGCTTTAGTGGCAGGAACTTTAAATGCTCCTGACGCATTTGATCCTTATTATCATATTGAAGCAGCAACAAATCGTCGTAATGTAATTTTAGATTTAATGTATCGCCATGGTTACATTACTGAACAAGAACGTGAGAGTGCTAAAAGTGTTAAAGTAGAAAACACCTTAAGCAAAAATACGTCATCATCATCTAATTACAGTAACTATGCAAGTTATGTCGATACGGTACTTAGTGAGTTTGAGGGTTTGAAAAAATCTGGAGTTTTTCCTGAATTAGAAGGAATCAATCCACTAGAAACACCAATTGAAATTCATACATTTATGAATCCTGAAACACAAAATTATGCTGATCAAATCGCTAGTGGTGAAGCTTACTACTTTAGCGATGACAACTTAGAACTTGGAGCAAGTATCCAAGATACGCATACCGGAGCAATCGTTGCGGTTATTGGCGGAAGAGCTTATACAGGAATTACCACTCCTGAACGCGAGGCTGTAAATCTTCCACTCATCAATTACGCCTTAGAAAAACATCAACCAGGTTCATCATTAAAACCAATCATCTCTTATGCAGCCGCATTTGAATATTTAGATTGGTCAACAGGTCAAGCAGTTTCAAATGAAGCCTACACAACACCTGAAGGACACAAAATCAATAACTGGGATAAATCAAGCGGTGGAAATATGCAACTTGTTGATGCATTAAAACTTTCTTACAACTTACCGGCCATCCATACTTATGAAAAAGTAAATGATAAAATTGGTTATTCTGGTTATACAAAATACTTAGAAGGATTTGGTTTTGATTTATCTGATGAAAATCTAAACTTAACTTATTCAATCGGTTCTTGGGATCATGGAATTAGTCCTATTGAAGGCGCTGGTGCTTACAGTGTTCTTTCAAATGGAGGCCAATACATTAAACCTCATACAATCAATTACATTGTGGTTAAAGGAACAAACAAAAAAGTAGATGTTCATGATCGAATTACACCAACACAAGCAATCGATGCAAGCTCTGCCTTCATGATTACAAAGGTATTACAATCTTTTGCCAAAACAAATTACTATGGAACAAATATTTCTTACAACATCGCTGGTAAATCAGGTACAACAGATTGGGGAACAAATGGACTTAACTTTGAAACACCAATTCCTGAAGGTGTAGCTAAAGATAGCTGGTTCCAATGTTATAGCGAAGATGCCGTATCTGTCTGGGCTGGCTATCCAGGTCAACTAGCTCAAAAGTATGGTTATTATATGGATAGTACCCAAACTTGGCAAATCACAAGTTCGATTGCAGCTATGCTTTTAAGCAAAGCACATAATGGTGTCACTAACCATTCTTACACACAACCTAGTAATGTTGTTCAAGCAACAATGATCAAAGGTTACGAACCCTATACAAAACCTACAAGCGATATGTCTAGTGACAAAATTGTAACGGCTTGGTTTAAAACAAATAATCAACCTAAAGGTGCCAGTGAATCAAGCAAACTAAATGATTTATCTAGCTTTACTGTAAGTGGTGAAGCCAACAATTTAACAGCAACTTTTGCAGACTATGGTCAAGACGATGAATCCACTAAAAAGATTTATGGTAATGTTGTTTATGTCATTGAAATAAGAGACAGTTCAACAAACGAAGTTCTATACACACAACAAAGTGATTCATCAAGCTTTAAAATCAATTACACACCAACAAAGAGTGTTACTGTAGCTGGATATTATGCTCGTAAAGATGCACTATCGCTTCGTTCTTCAGAAAAGACGGTATCTATTACCGTTAAAAAAACGACAGCCAACTATACGATCAACTATTATGTTGATGGTAACTTACTTATAAGTGAAACAAAATCAGGTAAAATCGGTGATACTATTGAAGTCAATACATTAACTCATCTTCCTAACGATAATTATAGTGTAAATGTGTCACCAAACAATGCAACAATTTTAGAAGATGGTACAGCTGTTGTTAATGTTTACTATAAAAAAGAAAATAGTGATCAAACTTCCCCTGACCAAACAACACCATCTTCAAATCCATCAACAAACTCTTAACAAAAAAACATCCAAAATTATTTGGATGTTTTTTTTATAATTTCCTTACGTTTTGGTTCTTTACATATTGAAAATAACGGACATTCTTTACAATTAGGATTTAATGATTTACAAAAATAACGTCCAAAGAAAATAAATTGATGATGACATTTGATCCATTGATCTCTAGGTATCGCCTTCATTAACTTCTTTTCAACAGTTGTTAAATTATCTTCTTTTTTAGCAAATCCTAATCTTTTTGCAATTCTTTCAACATGCGTATCCACCGCAAAAGCGGGTTCATTAAAAGCCACAGCAACGACAACATTGGCTGTTTTAACCCCTACTCCCGCTAAAGATTGTAATTGTTTTTTAGTACGAGGAACTTGTCCATTAAATTCCTCAAGTAATTGAATCGACATTTTCTTTAAAGAACGTGCCTTATTGCGATACAAACCAATCGAACGAATATCCTGTTCAATTTGTTCAATAGGTGCCTGAGCAAAATCCTCAGGTGTTTTATATTTTTGATATAATGTTCTTGTTAGTCGATTAACACTTTGATCCGTGGTTTGTGCTGATAGCATAACTGCAACCAATAATTCAAATTCATTTTGATGAATCAATTCGCAATGGGCATCAGGATAAAGCTTATCAAAAGTCGTTAAAATTAAATCTAGCTTTGTTTTAATCATTTTCTTCCCACCATTTATATTCAATAAATTCTTCATCATCTTGAGGGGCTTCTATTTTTTCTTTACCTGTTTTTTTAACCCCATCTTTTGTCCAATTAATAAGTATTTTTTCAATGTAACGGAAATTATGTACGCCATTAAGTGTGGCTTCCTTTAATGCTGATAAAATAAAGTCATCTTGATAACCCATTTGTTTCCAAGTTTTTAAACTTTCAATTTCATAAGGTGTTAATGGGCGTCCAAATTCTTTTTCAAAGGAAGCCAATAAATTTACCTTTTTTTCTTCTACAGGTTTTTCAACTTGAATGGTATCATAAACCAAACGTTTATAAAAATCTTCTAGAGAAAGCTGAGTTCCTACGATGCGAACCATTTTTTTATTAACAAGGCCCACTAAAATCGAATCTAATTGTTTTTTAGAAAAATTAACATATTCCAATAAAAGTTCATAATCGATATTTTTTATTTGTGTATTTTGCAAACTCATGAGTAATAATAAGATTAAAATCTCATCTTCTCGAATACCCATTTCTTTATATTTTAAAAGGGCTAAGCCTTTTAAATCAATTAAATGATGATTCATTAAAAAATTATCCATACTTATTTCTCCAATTCATACATTTTAATTTCTGTACCATCAATCGCATTCAGATAGATATATTGTAATTTTCCATCCACTTCGTTAAAACAACGATAACACAAATTTTTATTTTCATAACCTAGTTCTAATTTCATACTCTCATCAACATTATAATTTTCTTTTAGAATCGTTTTGATTTTTTCTTCATCAATATTTTTTTTATCTTCATATTTAATTAATTCTTGATCCTCATTAAAAACATAAATCGTTTGATCATCACTCGCGATATAGTAAACATTTGTACTATTATACTCTGTTAAATCCGTTAAAGAAAGATTATTGTTTTGGATTAATTCTTGTTTAATTTGATTCAGCATGGCTTTATGCATTGTATAAGGATTATGATAAACATAAATAAAACCTACAACAGAAACTAAAATACAGGCTAAAACACAAAATAAAACAATAAATTGATATTTCTTCATCCAACTCCCCCTTTGCATCCTATTTATTATAACCTAAAACGAAAAAAAAATATAGATTAATCCTAGAATTCAGGATTAATCTCTTCTATCTCTTGGTAAAACAATTAAAAATAAACGTAAAATCGATAGAACACTTGCAGCCACACTCGCTACATAAGTTAATGCTGCAGCAATCAACATTTTCTTACTTCCCACCAATTCTTCATTAGAGACATAATTATTTTGTAAGAAATGAATCGCTCTTTTTGATGCATTGAATTCGATTGGTAAAGTTAATAATTGAAAAACAAGCATTAAACTAAGAATAATAACACCAAGCAAAGCAATATTCATTGCGCTAAAAAGAAATCCAATCATTAAAACGACCCAACCAATGTTTTGTGAAAAATTAAATACAGGAATAAGTTGATTACGAATAAGAAGTGAACGATAGCCTTCTTTATGTTGAAGTGCATGACCACATTCATGAGCTGCAATCGCAACCGCACTAATCGTCTTACCATGATAGACTTCACTTGACAAATTAACTTGGCGTCGGCTTGGATCATAATGATCACTTAGTTTTCCATGTACTTCATAAACACCAACATCATAAAGTCCATTTTGGTCTAATATTTTTCTAGCTATTTCATGACCACTATAACCGCTATAAGAAGAAATACGTGAATAATGATAATAAGTCCTTTCAACGTACATTTGAGCTAATAAAGTAATTAATGAACCAATTAAAATTAAATAGTAATAAGAATAATACCCATAATAAAACATATAACCACCTCATTAATTAGTATAAGTCAGTCATATGAACTCATTATGACAAATAAAAAAATGTGGCTTTTTTCAAGACACATTTATTGATTAATTACTTCTTTTAAACAATTACTAGGTTTAAAAGATAACCCTTTTGAAGCAGGTATCGTCATTGCTTCACGCGTTTTTGGACTCACACCAATACGTTCAGGACGATAGTTTACTTTAAATGTACCAAATCCAGAAATGAGTACTTTATCCCCCGATAATAAACTATCTGTAATCGTATCAAAAACAGCATCTACGATATCTTCAGCTTCTTTTTTAGTAATTGATTTACGTTCAGATACAGCATCAATAAGCTCTTTTTTATTCATTTTTAAAATCCTCCATACGCAAATATCGCATGAAATATAATAGCATTTTTTATGCTTAAATTCAAGCAAAATAGCGATTATAAAACAATCGCTATCACATTTGTTTTGCCTTTATTCACTACTTTTTCTAAAATATCATGAACCTTTAAGCACGTTGTATCGGGTATTGTTTTTAGTTTTAAATTAAGTCCCTCTTCAATGATATCCCCTAACTTACGACCAAATACCTCACATTGATAGATTGCACTTGATGATGTAGTATATTCTTTCATTAAATAATCAATAAACATTTCTGCTTGTGCTTTCGATCCAATGATCGGTTCAAATGAATTTTCTACATCCACTTTGATCATATGGATCGTACTCGCCTTAGAAATGAGTTGGATTCCATAGCGTGGTCCCTGTTTAACAAGAACCGGTTCACTTAATTCCACGTCTTCTAAACTCGGTAAAGCAAAACCATATCCTGTCATTTTAACTTGAATCAAAGCACCTTTAATATGATCGTATTCTTTTTTGGCAGTAGTTAAATCTTGAAGTTGTTTTAAAAATAAGGCTTTATCAAGTTCTTCTCCTAATATTTCTTTAATGACTGTATTATAAAGTCCTTTTTTAATATGAACTTCAACACTCGCACTACCTTTACATGTATCAATATCAACGATTTTACATTTTTCAATGGAATCAAAAGAGCTTAAGTGTTCAGTGATCTTTTTAACATCTTTTAATTTTGTAATTTCTTGTAAAGAAGCTAATAAATGATGATCCAATTGATCTTTTAACCAATGATGATCGAGCAAAGCCACCCATTTAGGTACATTGATCTTAACATTTGTAATCGGGAATTCATACAAAGCGGATTGCAATAATTTATGGACATCCTCTTTATTCATTTGATCGATATTCATAACAAAAACTGGAACATGATATTGGTTTTCTAAAGTAGATTGAACATTCAAAGCAACTGAATTTTGAGGATCACGCGAATTAACAATAATAATAAAAGGTTTCCCTATGTTTAAAAGTTCTTCAATAACTTGTTTTTGTGCTTCTTCGTAATCCTTTTGATCAATATCACTAATACTTCCATCACATGTTACAACAATTCCAATGGTAGAATGATCTTGAATCACCTTTTGTGTACCAATTTTAGCGGCTTCATCAAAGGCAATCGCTTCATTAAACCACGGTGTTTTAATTAAACGAATTCCATTTTCATCTTGATACCCTTTAGCTTGATCAATAACATAACCGACACAATCAACTAAACGGACATGAACAAAAAAGTCTTTTTCTGCTTCAATTTTGGCGGCGACATTGGGAACAAATTTAGGTTCTACAGTCATGATCATTTTTCCCCCACCAGATTGTGGTAATTCATCAATAGCTCTACGTTTTTCATCTTCATCTTGAATATAAGGAATAATTGCACATTCCATAAAACGTTTAATAAAAGTTGATTTACCGGTACGTACAGGTCCTACGACCCCTAAATAGATATCTCCATTTGTTCTAGAAGCAATATCTTTCATTACTTGGTCCATTTTTACTCCTCCATTTCACTCTATTTTATGAAACAGAAAGGAAAATAGAACAAAGCTCTTATAACTTATCTTTGAATGTAGGTTCTTTTTTTACAAGTGCAATAATTTCATCCTCTTTGACTTTTGGGATGGTTTTACCTGATAATAAAGCCACTTGTTGAATCAAATCACGAAGATTTTGTTCACTCGCTAAATCTTTCGTTTGAAAATCATTTGCCAATTTAACAATATCTTCCTTTCTCACTTGTGTTTTAGAAGCCACTTTATTTAAAAATTGTTCTTGATTTCTATTCAAAAAAATCCCTCCTACATTAACCTATGTAAAAGAGATTTAAATGTTACTGTTCTTGTTTTAAATCACGTAACATTAAGTTACGAATTACATCTTTAGGATCCTTATTTTCATAAAGAACTTGATAAGTTGCTTCAACGATTGGCATTTGTAAATCATCATAATTTTTTAAATCATCAAAAACCACTTTACAAGTACGAATTCCTTCTACTGTTTTTTTATTTTCTTTAATAAATGTTTTAGCATCCCCTGTTAAACCGATTTGATAACCTGCTTGAAAGTTTCTTGAATGCTCAGAAGAGCAGGTAACAACCAAATCACCAATTCCAGTTAAACCTAGGAAAGTTTCAAAACGACCACCTTTTTTTATTCCATAACGAACCACTTCCGCTAAACCACGTGTAATTAGAGCTGCTCGAGTATTATCTCCATAACCGAGTCCAGCCGCACATCCAGAAGCAACCGCAATAACATTTTTTAAAGCAACTGCATATTCTGCCCCAATTTCATCATCATGACGATAAACTCTAAAATACTCATTAGAAAATAAATGTTGTACTTCTTTTGCCTTTTCTAAATCTAACGAAACCGAACATACACAAGTAAGCATACGACAAATAACTTCTTCTGCATGGCTAGGACCAATGATCGATACCACTTCATCACGCATAGACTCATCAAGTACACTGCGGATTGTCGCACTCATTGGTAGATTGAATTGATTATCAAATCCTTTAGCCGCATTAATAATTGTAATTTTATGATCCAAAACTTTTTTAACTTCATTTAATACATCACGTACAAAAGCAGTTGGAATCGTAATTAATAGATAAGATGCCCCTTTTAAACATTCTTCTAATGAAGCCGTTGCTTTAATTTTTGGTGATAAATCAACATCAAAATATTTATCATTACGATGATTGAAATTAATATCATCCATTTCTTGTTGATCGATACCATACATTAAAACTTCATGTCCATTATCACACAATACTTGTGCTAAAGCACTAGACCAACTTCCCGTACCTAAGATTGCAATCTTACTCATCTTAATCCCTCTTTCGAGCTACGATATGAATTGGTGTTCCTTCAAAACCGAAACGATCACGAATTTGATTTTCTAAATAACGTTTATAACTAAAGTGTAAATAAGTTGGTTCGTTAACAAATAAAACGAAAGTTGGCGGGCAAATAGCAACTTGATTTCCATAGAAAATTTTTAAACGTCCACCATTAAAGGTTGTTGTTGGATTCATTGCTTGAGCATCAATTAAAACATCATTGAAGACACTTGTTTGTACACGTTTATGATTATTTTCATAAACTTCATTAATTAATGGGAATAAATTTTGAACACGTTGATGTGTTTTAGCTGATAAGAAAATAATCGGTGCATAATCTAAATATTTAAATTCTTCACGTA
>URQL01000026.1 GCA_900550005.1 uncultured Erysipelotrichaceae bacterium | reverse complement strand
CTTTTTTTCTTCACCAAAAGGATCTAAAGTAAGTGTTGGCATTTGTTCTTCTAATTCTTTTTCCATTTTTTAATTCCCCTTTTTCATTTCATCAAGTAATCCATCTTGATTCAACATTGTTTTTAATACTTCGATATCGGCTTGAACATCCATCATTTGATTTGATAGTAATTCATTTTGCTTTTGAGTTAAAGCTTGATCAACTAATTTTAAAGCATTTTGAACTTTAGTTAACATCTCTACATCTTTATCATACTCTAAATATGTATTTAAAAGTTGTAAAGTCGTAGGTAAATAGTAAGATAAGAACTTTCTAAAAGTACCTACTTTTTCAGGTGTTTGTTTTAATAAATCAAATATTTTTTCAGTCTTTTCGACAATTTTACTAAGATAATTTGAAATAATCTCATCTTCAATTAAATCATTTGCTTTTTCAAGCTGTTTTATTAAATTGTTTGCTTCTTTTACTGCTTGATCATACGCCTCATTTCCAGTTAGTTCTTCTACTTCTCGATATTCTTCAATCATTTTATCTTTAAATAATGTTGTTTTTAATAAAAGATAAACAAGAATACTAAGTCCACATGCAATCAGATAATCTGAAATCTTATAAAAATGAAAAATTATGGCATAAATAAGCCAAATGATTCCAATTGCATAAATGGGGTAAACAGAAATTTGACGTTTAATTATTTTTTCTTTTTTCATTACGCTCACCCTTGTTTTCATTATACATGATTTTATTTTGTTTTGAAAGCATATTCACCTGTCTATTACTATTATACAAATTTCTTATTCATTTTCCTCAATATTTGATTAATTTGAAAAAAAAACAGCCTAAGCTGTTTTTAGAAGTTGTCAAAAGTATCTTATTACTTTCTCAATATTTCTTCCATAGAAATCTTAGATATATGCCTCCAAGAAATAAGTAGTGGAAAAATAATGGAAATGATTCCAATAATCAAAACACAGATAACATAACGAATAAACACATAAGGATCATTCAAATGTAAAATTAAATTTAAAATAAATAAAATAATCATTCCCATTATAATAAGTATGCCACTACCAATGCTATACAAATAAGTTAATCGTATACTTTCTAGTTTAAACAAATTCTTGTTTTGTAGTCCATTTGCTTTAAATACACTCATTTCATAAATTCGATTATTCATTTCGAGAACTTGTGATAAACTCGAACTAATAACAACTACTATCGTTAAAACTATCGCACCTAGACGAACAAACAAAGAAATATTTTTTTGTACTTGAAGTAAAGCATCTACATCTCTGTATTCAGAGCTAACATTTAAATTTGAATTAAGTGTTATGATTCTATTCATTGTTACATCGATGCCCTTTACATCCGCTACCTCTACAATATAATAGCTTGTCGTGAGGGATTTTTTAGCATATTCAATTGGTAAATAAACAATATTTTGTAATCCATTACCATAAATATCTTCTATATTGTTATCTAAAATACCACTAATCTCAAAAGTATAATCTTGACCAAACAAACCTAAATGTATTGTATCCTCGTCATAATCCTTATAAGAATAATTAAGGTAAACTTGATTTGTCTGTTTGTCTTTTAATTTATTAAAACGAATCAAATCATCTGGATAATAGAAATGGATTACAGCATCTTTTAATTCAGTTTCTTCAATAGAATCTGGTAGAACTTCATAGTAAGGTTTTATCCCAATCACACCATCCATTTTACTAATATAATCTAGATCCTCTTTACTATCAAGATTTGTAATCTTAATTTCATTTGGAGCTAATTGCTTAAGTTTTTGAATATAAGAATTTAGAATTGTTTGATTTACTGATAATAGCATAGCATTAAGACCAATAATGAAAAAGCTTAATAATAAAATTTTTCTTAATGACTGAACATAAATATGTTTCTTATAACCTAAAATAGTAGAATAAAATTTTGAATTTATTTTTTTCTGACTAAATTTCTTTTTTAAGTTTACACTATCTAGACTACCTATTTGTATTTTTTTATTTTCAATACGATATTGTATTTCATCTAGTTCTAAAAAACATTTATCATGGCTTGCTACAACGACTGTTTTTCCATAATTTTTTGTTAAATTCAACAAAACAGATGTAATCAATTGTTTATTGGTTTTATCTAGAGAACTTGTTGGTTCATCCGCGATGATTACTTGCGTCTTTTTCGAAAGAGCACAAGCAATCGCCAATCTTTGTTTTTCACCACCGGATAGTTTGGATGCTAAATGATCTAAATCGACATCTAAATTAACTATTTTTAAATATTCTTTTGCTTCATCTTTTGAAAGACTATCTCCACTGATCATACTATAGCAATTTGATAAACTGTCAAATCTTCTTGTAAATTTTTATCTTGGAAAATATAAGCAATTTCATTTTTTCGTACCCATTCTTTGTCTGCATTCGTTTCAATTTTATAATCATTATAATAATAATCACAAAATGATTGATTACTAATTAATCCTAATTGATAAAGTAAACTTGTTTTCCCACATCCACTAGGACCGGATAAAACATAAAATTTGCCATCCTCAAACAAAAGACTTTCTTGTTTAATTAATGTAACATGGTTATACTCTATATTAATATTTCTTAAAATAATCATTTTTCAATATAATTACGTTTCATTAATAAATAAACAGCAATACATTGTAATAAAGATATAACCACATAATAAAGATCAAATGAAATATTCAAACTTAAAAGTCGATCAATTAGAATACTGAAAATAGCCATAAATGGAATAATTAAAATCACTAAAATCAAACAATCAATTGCTTGAACTTTATGAATGGATTTTAAATCAAATCCAATATGAGATAAAAAGTGATAATAATGTGCATTTCTTTTCTTTTTAAAATAGCCAATAATAAAGCTTGCAATCCATAATACAACAATAATAGCGCCACTAAAACCATAGAAAATCGTTTTTTGTTGTTCAACAATATCTTGAGTCATTTGCCCATTTATCTTAAAACCGCGAATATAGAAATGCTCATCTATTTTTTGTAAATTACTTCTTACTTCATCTACATAATCTAAGTTATCAATTTCAATGATATAAGCACTTGGATTCCATTTTTCCTCAATAAGTTGTTTAGAAAAGAAATTTCGTAAAACATCATCAGGCATGTCTTGATCAGCTGCTATCTCTATCCATTCTTTATTCTCTTCATTTGCGTTATCAATAATATTTTGAATACTATCATAATCTAAAAATATATTCGGTGTACCAACAGTATAATAGTTCATAGAAGTATTTTTTAAAATTCCTTTAATTGGAAATTCCAATTCTTTCAACACGCACACTTTACCTCTTGCAAGAATTGTAGGATTGTTTTGTTTATCATATCCAATTGCTGGATTACTTGCTACAGGAATAGACATATAAAATTTTAATGATGGCCCTTCTAACTTATTTATACCTAATTTTTGAGCTAAATACGAACTAATATAAAATCCTTCTTGAATACTATCATCATAATGTACACATCTCTCTTTAATTCGATGATGTGGATAAACAGGATCTATTTCTAAATATGTCATTAATAAATCACTATCATAAAGTTTGCTAGTAATTTCATTACCTTTTTCCAATAAAGTAATTTTCTTATATTCATCTAAGTTAATGATATTAGGTTTTAAATTTTCATCCGTATAATAAACCGTTTGTAATTTTAGATATTGATGAGGATAAACATTTTCTACATGCTCTGTATTCTTTATTTCATTTACCTTATCATTTGAAATACTTAAAAAGAAATCATTATCATAATCATAATTACTAACAGGGTCAGTATAATTCACTAAAAAGAGTTCATTATCATACAAACCTTCTAATAAATCTTTTTGTGTAGGAACAAGTTGATGACCATAACTAGCAAAAACGCTTGATAAAGCAACTACAAAAGATAAAACTAAAATTAATAACGTATTAAAAAATGGAAAATGTGAAAATAGATTGATTCCTTCTTTTTTTATTAATTTTGAATTCATAAAATCATTTTTCAATGTAAAAGAATCAACATTTTCAGTTTCACTTAAAATAGATTCTTTCACTTCTTTAATCATTTGATCTTCAATTGTATAAAAGTGACCATTTTCAAATAATTGCTCATTATGCATTGAAACAACAACCATTTTACCTTTACTAGCAATCTTCTCTATTAATTTTACAATTTTCTTTGAATTATCTAAATCTAAAGAACTTGTTGGTTCATCAAAGATATATAAATCAGCATCAATCATAGTCGCACATACAACAGCAAAGCGTTGTCTTTCACCATTAGATAAATTAGCCAAAGGCTTATTTATCTTATTTTCATTAATACCAACAGTATTTAATAAATTTTTAAATGTATCTAAATCAAATGTTTGATTTCTTGCTTCTAAAAGAAGAACTGCATTTTCTTTTAAAGTATATTTTTTTATAAAATCATCATCTTGACGAATATAGAGTATATGGTTTTTACGAAGTTTTAATTTTTCCTCATTTGTAAGTTCATTAACAGGAATTGAGTTAAAAATATAACTTCCTTCTTGAATAGGTAATTCTGATGCCAAAATATTTAATAATGTAGATTTACCACTACCGCTTTCACCAAACAATACGGTAACCTCACCATTTAAAATTACCATTCTAGCATTTGAAAATAAAGTGCGGTTTTTGATATTATAATTGATATTATTTAATGTGATCATTATTATCACTCACTTTCTAAAATAAACTAGGAAGTATATTAAACTTAATATACTTCCTCATAACTAAAGATTAACTAAGGATAAGTATGTGTTGTTGTAAGTGTAAAGTTCCATGATTTTGATCCATTCATCCATAATAATTGGTTATTTGTTACATAAACATCATAACCATTATAATGTTTATTTTTTGGAGATGCTTGTAAAGAGAAACTGTATCCTAATGATGTACCTTTTTTGTAAGAAAAACTTACTAAAGATGTTCCTGTGCTTTTAATTTCAGCTTGAGTAACCATACTACAATAACTTCCTGTTCCACCACCATGTGTAAATGATGCACTTTCAACTGTCGTAGTTTTAGCAAAAGCTGTAAAATAAGAAGCTAAACAAACAGATAATGATATTCCAATAGTTAAAACGGATTTAAATATTGCTTTCATGTTCATCACCTATTGAAAGAAGTGTTGAGTTCTTACATTGATGTCCCAACCATTAATAGGACCACCAAGAGTATATCTCAATTTACCAGTCGTAACATATACGTCATTATTACTGTTTCTATATCTAGTAGCATGAGTCATACTATCCAAATAATATCCCAAAGTAATATTTTTGAATTGTTCGTAATTAATAAGTTCAGTCTTATTTGTATAGGCATCACAAGTAGTTTTCATATAAAACCATTGCCCAGTTCCACCTCTAAAAGTTTCACTTGTTTCAGTTTCTCTAGTTGGAGCTTGTGCATAAAGATCAATACTGTCATTAGCACTTACAGTAGTAACTACACCTAAACACATCATACATCCTAATAAAATGCCAAAAATCTTTTTCATAAGTCATTCTCCTCCTTTATTGGAGGTATAAATAACAATAAATGAGATTATCAATGTACAACTATGATTTAAATTTAATATTATATATATGCAGGAAGTTCGTTTCTATGCATTTTACGTACAAACGAAATATTGAAATTATCCTAAATAATATAATCAATAATGTTAAATCTATTAATTCTAAATTACCTAGTATTCAATAAGAACAAATCACTCGTTGTAAATCAACTCATCCCATAAAAGGGTTACAACTATTAAGTTACCATTTCATCATCCCTCCATTTTTATTCCTGATTTAACTTTCACTTGTAATATAACATATTTTATTTCAATACTATAATTTTTTACAATTTTAGAAACAAATCATGATTCATAAAAAAATATGTTATACTAAAAAAGTAAGGTCAAATATACATAGCACTTAGACATCAGTATTTAGAGTTTTAAATATACAATTCTTTAACTGAAAAAAGCAACTGTAATAAATGAATACAGTTGTTTTTCATAATCAAAATATTAATTAGAGATTAACTAAAAATAAACACAGATTAATCTCTTTTTTTCTTTAAAAACTTTATATAAAACAAAAAGTGTGTAATTAATCAAATTCCTTTAATTAACTTACACACTTTATTTTATAATTTAAGTTATTTTTTTCCTTTTAATACATTGGCATTGGACTTGGTTGACTATCTTCTTTTTCTTTAATAATGCCTACTGCAGCTTCTGTTGTAATGAATAATCCAGAGATACTTCCAGCATTTAAAATAGCACTACGAGTTACTTTTGTTGGGTCAACGATCCCTTCTTGATACATATCGACCCATGTACCATTTTTAGCATTAAATCCAATATTATCAGCTTGTTTCATTTGCTTACGAACGATATCATTTCCATCATAACCAGCATTTTCAGCAATTTGATAAAGTGGTACAGATAAAGAATCTAAGACAACATTCAAACCTTTTTGTTCATCTATTGTATCAGCTTTAAGTTCATCTTTAACTTCATTATAAATTTCCATTAAAGCTGCGCCACCACCAGCAACAATACCTTCACTAACTGCAGCTTTTGTAGCGTTTAATGCATCTTCGATACGTAATTTCTTTTCTTTAAGTTCAGATTCTGTTGTTGCACCAACTTTAATTAAGGCAACACCATTTGTAAGTTTTCCTAAACGTTCTTGATAACGTTTTTTATCGTATTCACTTGTTGAAGCATTCATTTGTGCTTTAATTTCATCAATACGTGCTTGTTTACTTGCTTCATCTCCATTACCACCAATTAATGTTGTATGGTCTTTATCGATAACAATCTTTTTAACAATTCCTAAATCAGGGATATCTAATGTTTTTAAATCCATATTTAAATCTTTAGCAAAGAAATTTGCACCACTTAATGCGGCGATATCACCTAAAATATCTTTTTGATTATCACCAAATCCTGGTGCTTTTGTAGCCACTACATTGAATGTACCTCTTAATTTATTAACAACTAATGTAGATACCACTTCATTTTCAATATCATCGGCAATGATAAGTAATGGACGATTGGCTTGCATTACTTTTTCTAAAACAGGTAAGATTTCTTGAATCGTATTGATTTTTTGATCTGTTACTAAGACATAAGCATTTTCTAATTCAATTTCCATTTTTTCGCGATCAGAAACCATATATGGAGAAATAAATCCTTTATCATATTGCATACCTTCACTGATTTCTAATGATGTATCAAATCCTTTTGATTCATCTACATTGATCACACCATCTTTACCGACTTGATGCATTGCTTTAGCAATGATTTCACCAATTTCTTTACTTCCTGATGAAATCGTTGCAACAGAAGCAATATCATTATCTGTATCTACTTTATGTGATTTAGCAAGTAATCGATTTGAAATTTCTTTACAAGCTTTTTCAATTCCTTCACGCATTAAAACGGGATTAGCTCCTTTTTCTACAGCCTTGATTCCTTTTTGAATCATCGATTGAGCTAAAATCGTTGCCGTTGTAGTTCCATCTCCAGCAGCATCGTTTGTATTATTTGCTACTTCATAAACAAGTTTGGCACCCATATTTTCAAAAGTGTCTTCTAATTCAATTTCTTTAGCAATACTTACACCATCATTTGTAATAAGTGGTGATCCATAACCTTTATCTAGAACAACATTACGTCCTTTAGGACCTAAAGTTACCTTTACTGCATCCGCTAAATAATTTACACCTTTAAGCATTGATGTTCTTGCATCTTTTGAATAACGTATTTCTTTTGACATAATGATTCCTCCTCTATTCGACTATAGCTAAGATATCTGTAATTGAAATAATTAAATATTCATGATCATCAATTTCAACTTCTGTTCCACCATATTTTTTAAATATGACTTTGTCCCCTACTTGAACATCCATTTTGATGACTTGACCATTTTCTACTTTACATGGTCCTACGGCAACAACATGTCCAATTGAAGGTTGTTCCTTAGGTTTATCACTTAAAATAATCCCACTTGATGTTTTGTTTTCAACTTTTTCTTTTTCCAAAACGACATATTCATTTAATGGTTTCAACATAATGATTCCTCCTTGTTTTTTAGCACTCTCTTATCCTATGTGCTAAAAGTAATTATACTCTTTTTTAGCACTTTGTCAATATAAGTGCTAAAATATTTTATTCCTTTTTAAATAAAAATATGCTATAATGTTTTAGAACTTTTATTAAAACGGTTACAGGAGGAAATAAAAAAATGGTATTTGTAGTTGTATCACCAGTAATCAACAAAGTTATTGATGCTTTTGAAAAAACAGATGGCTATGAATTTATAAAAAGAAAAGGACCACGTGGTTTCTTTTACGTCGATAATGAACAATCTTTTAGACAAATCAAAGGTCTAATTCGTAATTTAATTGGTCCTATCTATGTATTTGAAGTTTATGGACTTTATAATGGGATGATTGATCTTTTTGCTTATCTACCAGAAGAAAGAAAAAACACTGAAAAATATTATAATGGATTACACAAAGATTTAAGTGATGATGAATTAAATAAATTCCTAGCAAACCGCTAATTTCTACTTTTAGTAGAAATTTTTTTCTTGACCTAAAGTTTACTTTAAATGTTATGATTATTTTGTAAGAGAATGGAGGAACTAAAATGAACACTAAAAAACTAGGATTTGGTTTAATGAGATTACCTTCATTAGATCCAAATGATGCATCAAAAATCGATATTGAACAAACTAAAAAAATGGTAGATACATTTTTAGAAAGAGGATTTACATATTTTGATACTGCTTGGATGTATTGTGGATTTAATAGTGAAAATGCCGCTAAAGAAGCTTTAGTAGATCGTCACCCACGTGATTCATTTACTTTAACTACAAAATTACATGCAGGATTCTTAAAAACAAAAGAAGATCGTGATCGTATTTTCAATGAACAGCTTAAAAAAACAGGTGTAGAATATTTTGATTACTATTTACTACATGATATCAACACACACAGTATTGAAACTTATAATCATTTAGATTGTTTTAATTGGATTCAAGAAAAGAAAGCCCAAGGTCTAGTTAAACACATTGGTTTTTCATATCATGATGGACCAGAATTATTAGATAAAGTTTTAACAGAACATCCTGAATTTGAATTAGTGCAATTACAAATCAACTACTTAGATTGGGATAGTGCTGGTGTACAATCAAGAAAATGCTATGAAGTCGCAACTAAACATGGTAAACCTGTTATTGTTATGGAACCAGTTAAAGGTGGAACATTAGCTAAAGTACCTGAAGAAGTTGAAAAAATGTTTAAAGACTATGCACCAGATATGTCTGTTCCATCTTGGGCAATTCGTTTTGCAGCAAGCTTAGATAACGTCAAATTAGTTTTAAGTGGTATGTCTAATATGGAACAATTATTAGATAACACAGACTATATGATGGATTTAAAACCAATCAATGATAAAGAAAAAGAATTAATCAATAAAGCTGTTGAAATCATCAATTCAACAATCGCTATTCCTTGTACAGGTTGTGCTTATTGTGTTGATGGATGTCCAATGCATATTGCCATTCCTAAATATTTCTCATTATACAATGCAGATTTACAAGAAATTGAAGAAAAAGGGTGGACACCTCAAGGTGAATATTACAACAACCTTACTAAAGAATTTGGTAAAGCAAGTGAATGTATCGGTTGTGGTCAATGTGAAGGCGTATGTCCTCAACATTTATCAATCATTGAAAACTTACAAAAAGTGGCAGAACACTTTGAAAAATAAATTAGTAAAGGTCCTAATTCTAAGTTAGGACCTTTTTAAAGGAGGAATTATGAAAAAATTAATTGGTGACAAACAATTTTATAAAATGGTCTTTCTAATTTGTTTTCCCATTGTTATACAAAATGGTTTTACCAATTTAGCAAGTTTACTCGATAATATAATGATTGGACAATTAGGAACCTTATCAATGAGTGGCGTATCTATTACTAATCAATTATTTCAAGTATTTAATGTTACCATTTTTGGGGCAATGAGTGGTCCAGGAATTTTTATGGCTCAATACTATGGTAAAAAAGATCAAGAAGGAATTCAAAATTGTCTTAAAATTAAATTAATTATCGGTATCATTATTGCTTTATTAGGTATTCTAATTTTTAGTCTATTTGGTAAACAATTGATTTCTCTTTATCTTAATGATTCAATCGAGATTACAAGACAAACACTTGAATATGGCATGCTTTATTTAAAAATTATGTTGATTGGATTAATTCCCTTCATGATTACTCAAGTTTGTTCTTCATCATTAAGAGAAACTGGAAATACAGTTTTACCTATGTATGCAAGTGTCATTGCAGTTATTATTAACTTCAGTATTAACTATTTACTTATCTTTGGTACATTTGGTTTCCCTAAATTAGGTGTTGCTGGGGCAGCAATTGGAACCGTCATATCAAGGATAGTTGAAATGTGTATTAATATTTTTGGAGTTACTAAAAACCCACATCTAGCAACTTCATTTAAAACTCTCCATATTTCTCTAGATACTTTACGTGAAACTTTAAAGAAAAGTTTACCTTTATTATGTAATGAAATATTATGGTCTATTGCTATTGCTTTAACTTCACAAAGTTATTCAACTCGTGGTATTAATGCTGTTGCAGCAATTAATATTACAACCACTGTTACAAATTTCTTTATGATTGTATGTTATGCAATGGGAAATTCGATTTCTATTGTTGTGGCTCAACAACTTGGTGCTAATGAAATTGAAAAAGCAAAAGATTATGATTTTAAAATGGTATTTATGAATGTCATATTGTGTATTGTACTTGGATTTGGTCTATTTAATTTTGGACCAATTATTCCTAAAATCTATAATACAAGTGATGAAGTTCGTCAAATTGCAACAACTTTATTACGCATTTCAGCATGTATGATGCCAATTATTTCAATGTATTATAGTAGTTATTTTACATTACGTGCCGGTGGTAAAACCGTTTTAACTTTCTTATTTGATAGTGTATACAGCTTTGTTTTTACTTTTACTACTTCTTTTATTCTTACTCGCTTTACTACCTTACCTATTTTACCTATTTACTTTTTCGTTCAATGTGTTGATATTCCTAAAGCAATGCTTGGAATATTCCTTGTTAGAAAAGGGATTTGGGTTAATAATATTGTAAATAACATGTAAAAAGCTATAGAAAATGAACTATTTCCATAGCTTTTTTTATTATTCACTCATAAATCCTTTTCCAGAATCATCGGCATAAATACCATAAAAATTAATCGTTTCTGATCCTGTAGTTGCACCTTGCGTCCAACTTAAATAATCATCACTCAATTCACTAACTGGCTTACCAGGTAAATAAAATTCATAATTTGTACTTTCATTTAATCCGTAAGCATCACTATAAATGTATTTAATATCGTCTTTAATTTCTTCACTGCCTACTTCATTAGCATAGCTTAAATTTTCTAAAGTAGCTTTATAAGTATAATCATCTACTTTAGTTACATTTATAAATTTACCTGTAAAATCACTAGAATAAATGGTTCCTTTTGAATAACCTTCGCCTACTTCACCCATATTACTATCATGGAAACTACCGCTAAAAGTACCATCTGCTTGTAATGTTAAACCTGTTGACCATGCTCCTGCCCCACTAGAAAAAATAAATTCACGATTGCTTAATACACTAAATAAACTTGCTGAACCATCTTCTGTTTTTGTTGTAGATTCAGGTTGGTTTGCTTTTGATGATGTCGTTTGACTGGTTTGTGTAGTTGAATTATCTTTTGTTTCTTCCTTAGTGTCTTTTGTTGATCCACAACCACTAAGAAGTCCAAGTGAAATCATTGAAACAAGCCCTACTTTAACTAATTGTTTCATCATCTTTTCCTCCATATCTTTATTTCATTATAGCACTTACAATCCAATAGCAAAATAGAACAGTCCTTACTTTTTAGAGTATTAAAAAAAGAGGGATTTAATTTCCCTCTTGTAATTTTTCAGCTTCTAGACGAGCAGCATTGTCTTTTTGTGTTTTAATAACTTTTTGACGTGTAAATTCTTCTCTTTCTTTTTCTTCAAGTGCTTCAGTAATGAATTTAACTGTTGTTGTAAATTCAGGGATAGAAATATTTTTTAAAGCGTTCGCTCTTTTTTGTGTTTTACGAATGGCATTTGCTAAACGGTAAACACTGTTTTCTACTTCCGCTAAAATAACTGTCAACTCTTTAACATGATAGAAACAACGATAAGCATAGTCCACTTTAGAATTGGCTCTTTCGAACCCATATCCTAAACGTAATGGTTGTTTTTCATATTTAATAGTTGGTAATTCTACTCCCATAACACTTCGATAAGTTACGCTAAGTCCAGTATCTACTGGTACAGCTTCAACAATATCACTAATAACCCCTAAAGAGATATTGGCTTCTTGTAAAGCATAGTAAGCTTTTTGATAAGAGTCTGTGATTTCATCACGGATTTTTTTTACGTCATCAAGTAATGTCATCATTTCACGAATTAAGACATTTCTTTTTTTATCTAATAAATCATAACCAAGGTTTGCAAGTTCTAATGATTTTTTTGTTGCAATAAGGTTTCCTTTTGTTGGAAATACTTGATTAGCCATAATTATTTACCACTATTTGTTGCGTTACGTAATTCTTTGATGATGGTATCATCATGAAGATTGAAACGTTTCATTGCTCTTTCATGATCATAGTATTGATCAAGAACGGCATTATCCACACGGTCCAATTCACTCTTAGGTAAGACAGATAATAAATCCCATCCTAAGTCAAGTGTTTCTTCAATACTACGGTTAACATCAAAACCTTGATTTACAAAATGTTGTTCAAATAATTTACCAAATTCCATGTATTTTTTATCAGCTGCAGATAATTCATCTTCACCAATTACAGAAGTTAATGAACGAACTTCTTGTACATGGTTGTAAGCAGCAAATAATTGGTTAGATACAGCTGAGTGGTCTGCTCTTGTATATCCTTCACCGATACCATCTTTCATTAAACGTGAAAGTGATGGTAATACACCAATTGGTGGATAGATTCCAGTTGCATTTAATTCTGGATCTAATGTGATTTGTCCTTCAGTGATATATCCAGTTAAGTCAGGTACTGGGTGAGTAATATCATTGTTAGGCATTGTTAAAATTGGAATTTGTGTTACAGAACCATTAGCCCCTTTAATAATTCCAGCTCTTTCGTATAATGAAGCTAAGTCAGAATATAAATATCCTGGGTACCCTTTACGACCTGGAATTTCACCTTTACTTGATGAGAATTCACGTAAAGCTTCACAATAAGAAGTAACATCTGTATAAATAACTAACACATGCATATCATGTTCGAATGCTAGGTATTCAGCAGCTGTTAATGCACAACGTGGTGTTAAGATACGTTCAATGATTGGGTCGTTAGATAAGTTTAAGAACATAACAACTCTTTCCATTACCCCAGCTTCTTCAAAAGAACGTCTAAAATAATCAGCAACGTCATTTGTAACCCCCATTGCTGCAAAGACAACAGCAAATCCTTTTCCATCGTCATCTGCAACTTTAGCTTGTTTTACAATTTGTACAGCTAATTGGTTATGTGGTAACCCTGATCCAGAGAAAATTGGTAATTTTTGTCCACGAATTAATGTTGTTAAACAGTCAATTGTAGAAATACCTGTATTGATGTAGTTTCTTGGATAAACACGTCCTACAGGGTTTAATGGTTGTCCATTGATATCTGCTGATTTTTCTGCATAGATATCTCCTAAACCATCAATTGGTTTACCTGCTCCACTAAATACACGTCCTAATATTTCTTTAGAAAGAGCTAATTCCATTGGATGTCCCATTAATTTAGTTTTTGTATTTGATAAAGATAAATCGTTTGTTCCTTCAAAAACTTGAAGTACGACACGTTCACCTTCAATTTCTACAACACGTCCTAAACGTGTTGTACCATCGTCTAATTGTAATTCAACCATTTCATCATAAGAAGCCCCTTGTACATGATCAAGGACAACTAATGATCCGTTAATTTCACTAAGACCAATATATTGTAGACTC
>URQL01000025.1 GCA_900550005.1 uncultured Erysipelotrichaceae bacterium | reverse complement strand
AATCAAATTTAAAGGTTGTAATTATTGGTCAAGACCCCTATCATCAAGTAGGACAAGCTAATGGACTTGCTTTTAGTGTTAAAAAGGGGGTAAAAATACCTCCTAGTTTAAGAAATATTTATAAGGAATTAGAAAGTGATTTAGGGATCCTACCACCCGCACATGGGGATTTAAGTTCATGGGCGAAACAAGGGGTTCTTTTACTTAATCATGTTTTGAGTGTTCGTGATAGTCAGCCTAATAGTCATAGTAAACTAGGCTGGGAACCTTTTATTGAACATACTTTAAATTATATTGATACATTGGACCAACCGATTGTTTTTATCCTTTGGGGAAATAACGCAAGGCAAGATAAACAATGGATCACAAATAAAAATCGACTTATTTTAGAAAGTGCGCATCCTTCACCTTTATCAGCTTCACGTGGCTTTTTTGGAAGTAAACCTTTTTCTAAAACAAATGCCTATTTAAAAGAACATGATCTTACACCAATTGATTGGGGGAATTTATAATATGTTTAAAACAGAACAAGAAGCGATCACTTATATTGAACATCAAGTGAATAAACGCCCTTTGGAAGCTTATCATGAAGTTTTAAAAAAACATCATATTGATACTTCTTTTACTTATTTTATCCATGTGACAGGAACAAATGGAAAAGGAAGTACTGTCAATTACTTACGAAATTTGTTAAACCAAGCTGGTTATAGAGTAGGGACTTTTACTTCACCTTATTTAATAAGCTATCATGATCGTTTTTGTATTGATGGTAAACCAATCGATGGAAAGAAACTATTAGAAATTGTTAATGAAGCGTGGAATATTATTGAAGGCGAACACCTATCTAAATTTGAAATTGATGTTCTAATTACATTACTCTATTTTAAAAAAGAAAAGGTGGATTATGCCATTATTGAAGTAGGTATTGGAGGAAGATTAGATAAAACCAATGTGGTTCAATCTAAACTAAGTTTAATATCTAATGTGGGTTATGATCATATGTCCTTGTTAGGTAATACTTTAGAAGAAATCGCTTATCAAAAAGCAGGGATCATTAAACCTCATACGCATGTCATTACGACAGAAAAACGACCAAGCTGTTTAAAAGTGATTCAAGAGGAAGCTTTAAAGGTAGGGGCTACTTATGAAAAGGTAGAAGTTCCCTCTCTTTTACAACAACCTCTTACTTTTACTTGGAAAGATAAAGAAATGATTTTTAAAGACGTTGCTTTATACCAAATCAACAATATGCTTTTAGCTCTTCATGCTTTTGATTATTTGCAAATTGAACTTCCTTTAGATATTATTGAATCCACTTTGAAAATGACACAATGGGCTGGACGTTTTGAAAAAATGACTAAAGAAAAACAAACCTATATTGATGGTGCTCATAATAAAGATGGAATTGAAGCTTTAGTGCAAACATTAGATAGTTATCATGAAGATTTTGTTGTGATTTTTTCGGCTTTGAAGGATAAGGATTATCCTTATATGATTGATTATTTGCAAAAAAGATATCTTGTTTATGTCACTGTGTTTGAAGATGAACGTCAAACGCATTTAGAAGATTTAAAAGATTATGAACATGTATTTAAAAATTTTGATGAAGCTTATAAAGCTGCTAAGAAATTAAATTGTCCGATCGTGATTACGGGGTCACTTCATTTTATTAGTTATGTAAGAAAAAAACTGATTTAGACAAGTTGTCTAAATCGTTTTTTTATCGGTAAGGATAAGCGTAAATGATTTCTTCGTCAAATTCTGCCCAGTCAAAATAAATCATTTGAAATAAATAACGTTTACCTGTTTTAGGGTCAGAGATAATCAAATGATCACGTCCAGCTGCTTCAATGACCCCTTTATAAACACGGTCACGCCATTCTTGTGAATCGGTATACGTAAAATAAAAAGTTCCAATTTTTCCTTTATTTAAACGTAAAATATTTTCAATGTAGGATTGTTCAACAGGTAAAGTGGGATTAGGTAGTGTTGGTTGAGGATAAAGATTTTGCGATGGTGAAGTCGGTTGATAAGTGGGCATTACTGGTTGTGAAAGTTGTGGTTGTGGTTGGGTGTAGGTAGGTTGTGTTTGATTTTGTATTTGTGTTTCGTTTTGAGTAGGAATTTGATTTGGGTAAACATAATTTTTTTGATAATCCATAGAATCCTCCTTATAAGTTGCATTGTAGATTTGATTTTGGGTCGTAAAAACAATGAAGTTTAAAACGACCGGCTAATGTTCCGTAAAATTCTGCAGGACAAGGAACATCTGCGCCAGGGTTACGATACCACAAAGCATCGGTAGCTGGATCAGCGCGGTAGCCATTGATGCATTTTAAGGCTAGTTTTCTTTCTTTTGCGTTGGCATTACCATACCATAAAGGGGCACCAACGCCGGTAAAAGCATTTCTTTGATAAATCGCTTCTTGAATGGTCGTGGTATTTTTAAATACATCACAAGAGGCGACAACCCGGTTGATCACCACATTGCCAACAAGAAGCATACCAAAATTACCTTCACCTAAGGCTTCAGCTCGCATAATACGACCAAGCAAATCAATGTCTTTATTTACATATTTGCATCTAGGAATTTTATCACCTTCTTTTTCTACTTATATATATGCTTTTAAAATTAAAAAAAGACCCAGGTTGATTTTTTTAGAAAAATCCCTTATACTAAACTTGATTTGATAAGATGAAAGGAGGAAACAATATTAATAAAAAAATAAGAAAGCTTCTTTTAATTAGTACAGCCTTTGTTTTAATTGCATGTGGTGCTAAGAAGAAGGAAGTGAATTTAACAAAAGATGGTACTCCTTTTGAATATGCAAATGTCTCAATGATTGTTCCTAAACAATTTAAAGAAGATACGAATTTAGATAGTACGCATGTTAAAGCGAGATTTAGTCATGATGAGGATTATCTATTATTACGTATTGATGAAATCTTAGAAAACAACAAGGAAGAAGAGTTGGTGGAATTATTTCGAATAGAAGTGGAATCTCTTGGAGCAAGTATTGTTTCAAATGCAAAAGTAACTTTATCAAATGGAGATAGTTGTTATGAAATAGTGGCAAAAAGAGGTAATGAGCAAATAAAATACCTTGTTTTGTTTGAAGAAAATAGGCGCTATTGTTTGAAATATGTGACATCAGTAGATCGATATGATGAACAAATTATTGATATGGATAAGTATTTATATACTTTTACGGTAAAAGAAAGAGGCGAATGATTGCCTTTTATTTAAAGGTATGTTAAAGTAGAAAAGAATAGTTATACGAGCAAAATGCTCAAGTGTTTGGCTTGCAAAAGGGAAAATGCGAGCTTTTTTTGTAAGGAGGATTTTATGAAAGTATTTAATTCATTAACCAATAAAAAAGAAGAGTTTATTCCTATTAATCCAGGTAAAGTAAGTATTTATGTATGTGGCCCAACCGTTTATAATCATGCCCATATTGGTAATACAAGACCAATGATCGTTTTTGATGTATTACGTCGTGTTTTTGAATATCGTGGTAATCAAGTCACTTTTGTATCTAATTTTACCGATGTTGACGATAAAATCATTCGTAGCGCAAAGGCAGAAGGTGTTGATGAAATGACTTTTGCTAATCGCTATATTGATGCTTATAATCAAGTTCGTCATGATTTAAATTGTAAAATGCCAACTTATACACCACGCGTTACCCAAACAATGGATAAAATTATTGAATTTATTGATCAATTGATTAAAGATGGCTATGCCTACGAAAAAAATGGTGATGTTTATTTTAAAGTGGAAAAAATTAAAGAATATGGACAATTATCAGGTATTAAAGTAGAAGATTTACTTGCAGGAGCAAGTAATCGTGTTGATGAAAATGATAATAAAGAAAGTTCTGTAGACTTTGCCTTGTGGAAAAATACGGATGAAGGGATCCAATTTGATAGTCCGTGGTCAAAGGGGAGACCGGGATGGCATACAGAATGTGTTGTTATGATCAATGATATTTTTGAAAATGGGCAAATTGATATTCATGGTGGTGGACAAGATTTAAAATTCCCACATCATGAAAATGAAATTGCTCAATCCATGGCTTTTCATCATCATCCAATTGCTCATTATTGGATGCATAATCAAATGATCAATATCGATGGAATTAAGATGTCAAAATCATTAGGAAATGTTTTATGGGCTAAAGATTTAGTGGCTGTTCTTGGTGTTAATGTTTATCGTTGGGTCATGCTTTCTACACATTATCGTAATCCTTTAAATTACACAGAAGAACTTGTGACAAATGTGAAAAAAGAAGTGGATAAAGTTCAACAAATCGTTAAACAATATGGATTAATGATGCAATTAGAAAATCTTGAATTAGTAAATCATTATGATGAAACTTTAGAAGAAATGGTTGAAGCTTTAGAAGATGATTTAAATACTTCACTTGCTTTATCTAAAATCTTAGAACAAGTAAAAAAATTAAATCAGCTTTATCGTCAAAAGGAAAAAAATTATGCATCAATGGTACAATCTTATAGTACATTATTAAAAATGTTAGATGTTTTTGGATTTGAGTTTAAAGCTGTTGAATTAAATGATAAAGATAAAGAAGTTTATCAACAATGGGTAGATTATAAAGCAAACCGTGATTTTGAAAAAGCGGATCAACTTAGAGGTTATCTTGTTGAAAGAGGAATTTTATAGTGAGTAATGATCCTCGTAATCTAAATTCAATTGCTTTAGCTTATATTGGTGATGCATTGTTAGAAATACTTGTGCGTGATCATGTCATTTTAAATTTGAAAATTGTTAAACCGAATTTATTACAAAAAGTTTCTATTGAATATGTAAGTGGGCGTGCGCAAGCTTCATTTTGTGATCATGCTTTAAAAGAAAAGCTGTTTACAAGTGAAGAACTGGGTTATTATACCAGGGGTAAAAATGCACGAGATACTCGGGTTTTGAAAAATGCTAGTCCAATGGCTCATCGTAAATCAACAGGATTTGAATGTATTTTAGGCTATTTACATTTAACTAAGCAAGAGGATAGAATTGAAGAACTGTTTTTGATTTATCGACAATTTATTGAAGAAAATGACGCAATTTTGAAACAAATTCGTGAAAAAAATGGAACAAATTAAGAGGTAAAATATGAGAGAATATATCTATGGGAAGAATACAGTTTTAGAAGCGGTAAGTGGTAAAAAGAGAGTTTATAAAGTCTTTTTAGCTAAAAATTTAAAAGATCATGCGATTGCAAAAAAAGCAATGCAAACGAAAATTGAAGTTGCTTTTGTAAATAATCATGAACTCGATCAATTAGTAGGTAAAGTAAACCATCAGGGTGTCGTAGCGAGTGTGGAAGGGTATCGTTATTATAGTATTGATGAAATTTGTCAAAGTATCCCTGAAGGGAAACAACCTTTATTACTTATGTTAGATGGACTCGAAGATCCTCATAATCTTGGTGCTATTTTACGAAGTGCGGATGCTACAGGGGTAGATGGAGTGATCATTGCCAAAAACAGAAGTGTGTCTTTAAATGCAACTGTAGCTAAAGTATCAACAGGTGCAATTGATCATGTTAAAGTAGCACAAGTGACGAATTTAACAAGAACATTAGAAGATTTGAAAGAAAAAGGGTATTGGATCGTAGGTTGTGATAATGATCAGTCTCAAGACTATCGTCAAGTAGATTATAATATGCCTGTTTGTATTGTAATTGGTTCAGAAGGTAAGGGGATTTCCCGTAATGTTAAGCAACATTGTGATTTTAAAGTCGTTTTACCGATGGTAGGTCATGTAACTTCTTTAAATGCTTCTGTTGCAACAGCGGTTATTTTATATCAAGTTTATAACTCTCGCTTTCCACTTTAAAATGCGGAAAGGATAACTCGTGGAAATAAACGAAAATGAATTACTTTATTTATATATACAAGGAAGTGAAGAAGCTTTTAATGAGCTTTATTCTATTTTTAAAATTTATTTTTTAAAGATTTTAACAAAACATTATAAAAATTTAATAGAACAATTGGGTACAGATGATTTATTACAAGAAGGGATGCTTGTTTTTGTACGCGTTATGTGGGAATATCGTGATGATCATGCGACCACTTTTAGAACATATGTTAGAAGTTGTGTTGAGAAAAAATGGAAGACGATGTATCGTCAAGCATGTAATAATAAACATCGTGCTCAACTAAGAACTCTATCGATGGATTGTTAT
The DNA here is from genome assembly GCA_900550005.1 of uncultured Erysipelotrichaceae bacterium. Classification (GTDB taxonomy): domain Bacteria; phylum Bacillota_I; class Bacilli_A; order Erysipelotrichales; family Coprobacillaceae; genus Beduini. The sequence continues at coordinate 8,102 of URQL01000025.1, read as the reverse complement.
TATGATCGACAAGGTGAAAAAATGAAAAATCTTTATGATTATTTAGTTGAAGAAAGAGTTGACTATTGTCCAAGAAAAAGGATGTATGTTACTGAAAAAATGGATTGGATGCAAGACTATTTAAAAAATCATCTTAATGATCAAGAACGACAAATTGCTTATATGAAAATCAGAGGGTATTCAACAGAAGAAATTGCACGAAAACTTGCTCTTACACCCAAACAAGTATCTAATTTGATCTATCGAATGAAGAAAAAATGATGTTTTTAAGCAAACATTAATTGACTAATAGAAATTGATGTGCTAAATTTAATTACTGTAGGTGATGATATGAAACAAAAAGTAACATTAGTATGTACTGAGTGTTTATCGAGAAATTATACAACACATAAGAACAAAAAAGCGAATCCAGAGCGCTTAGAATTAAATAAATTTTGTAAGAAGTGTGGTAAGCATACCTTACATAAAGAAACAAAATAAGGAGGATATCTATGAAATTTAAAGATTGGTTTAGTATTAAAGCAATTCGTTCTGAAATGAAGAATGTAACTTGGTTAACTAAAAAACAATTATTTATGAATTCAGTAACGGTTATTGCCTTTTGTTTAGTATTAGGTATTTTCTTTTTTGCAAGTGATGCTGTAATAGCTGTAATTTTAAAAATGTTGGGGTTGAATTAATATGGCAGGAATGAATGATGAAGGAAGACAATGGTATGTAGTAAATACATATTCAGGTCATGAAAATAAAGTAAAAGAAAACTTAATTAAACGTGTAGAATCAATGGGATTACAAGATTATTTATTTAATATTGTTATTCCAGAACACACTGAAACAGAAATCAAAGACGGTAAAACAGTAACTGTAACAAAAAATATGTTCCCAGGATATGTTTTAGTCGAAATGATTATGACTGATGAAGCGTGGTATGTTGTACGTAACACATCTGGAGTTACGGGTTTCATTGGTTCTTCAGGTGGTGGGGCAAAACCTTTCCCATTGCAAAAAGGTGAAATTGATCCTATTTTAAGAAATATGGGGATCAAAAGTGATGTTGTGAATATTGACTTTGGTGTTGGTGATCATGTACGTGTTGTTGATGGTCCTTTAAAAGATAAAGAAGGAAAAGTAGATTCTATCGATATGACAAAACAAGAAGCTAAAGTTTTAGTAGATATGTTAGGTACTCTTGTTAGCATGGAAGTCGATTTAGCATTACTTGAAAAAGTAGAATTATAAAAAATGAGCATCCCGTTTTGTGGGATGCTTTTTTATATACTTGCAAGTTTATTACCTAAAATCGTCATGGCTTGTTCTAATTTAAGTTGATCTTGCTCATTGAAACGATCAAACGAAATGGAATCAATATCTAAAACGCCGTAGAGTTTTTCATTTACGAAAATAGGAACAACGATTTCACTATTTGTAGCACTATCGCAGGCGATGTGTCCAGCAAATTCATGAACGTTGGGAACAATTGTCGTTGTTTTATTTTGGGCAGTCGTTCCACAAACCCCTCTACCTATTGGAATGTTCGTACAAGCTACTTTTCCTTGAAAAGGTCCAAGAATAAGTTGGTCATCTTGATAAAGGTAAAAGCCGACCCATGAGATATCTTCAAGTGATTGATTAAGTAAGGCACTTACGTTACTTAAAATGGATAGTTCATAATCACAATCTTCAATTAATACTTTTAATTGTTCTAATAGCATTTTTCTTCCCTCCCTTTTTCTATCATAACAAAAAAATGACTATGTTAAAAGCAATTTAAGTTTTTGTAAAGTGGTTGACTTTTAAAATAAATGCTTTTATAATGAACTCGAAATTAAAAAACGGTAGGTGAGGTTACCGTAGGGATTTGGAATTCCTAAGATTGCTGCCGCAAAGCTGTGGAGACACAACGAGTTGGTTAACAGGTGAAATCGCGAAGGTTTTACTTAATGCAATTTTTATGCCCTACGAAGCTAAAGCTTGAACGAAAAAATGTTTAGACTGTCACCTAGCGTTTTAGGTGACTTTTTTATTTGAGGAGGTGAGTAACATGGATGATCCGAGTAGGAAGAAAAGAGTAAATAAAGAAGGGGAGGAAATGAAGAATGAAAAAAAATTTAATTTTAGAATTATTAGAAGCAAAAAAATACAAAGAAATTCACAACGAATTAATGCAACTCAACGACATCGATGTTGCTTATCTTTTAGATCAACTTGATTTAACAGATTGTGCTATTGCTTTTCGTATGTTATCTAAAACAAAAGCTGCAAATGTTTTTGCATTTATGTCTGTAAAAAGACAAAGTGATTTGGTGGAATTATTTAGTGAAAAAGAATTACGTTCTTTACTAGAAGATCAATATATGGATGATATTGTTGACTTAATTGAGGATCTACCTGCCAATTTGGTAATACGTTTATTAAATAGTGTTGATCAAACAAAACGTGATACGATTAATCAAATCCTTCATTATCCTAAAGAATCTGCGGGAGCATTAATGACTACAGAATTTGTTACTTTAAAAATGGAAATGAAAGTTAGTGAAGCTTTAAGTCATATTAAAGAAACAGGAATCCATTCTGAAACGATTTACACATGTTATGTATGTGAAAATAAAAAACTAATTGGAATCGTTACAGCTAAAAAACTATTGATTGCAAGTAAAGATGAAACAATGGCTTCTTTAATGAAAAAACAAGTAAAATATGTTTCAACACATACAGATCAAGAAGAAGTTGCAAGAATTTTTAGAAAATATGATTTGATTGCTTTACCTGTTTTAGATGATGATGGATTATTAGTGGGAATTGTTACATTTGATGATGTAATGGATGTTATGGTAGATGAAACAAGTGAAGATATTTCTAAAATGGCTGCTATGGAACCTAATGATGAATCTTATTTTGACACGTCTGTTTTAACTCATGCGAAACATCGTATTGTTTGGTTACTTGTCCTTATGTTTTCAGCAACACTAACAGGGAGTATTATTACAAAATATGAAAATGCTTTTAGTGCTGTTCCGTTACTTGTTTCCTTTATTCCTATGCTTATGGATACAGGAGGAAATTGTGGTTCTCAAAGTTCAACATTGATTATTCGTGGAATTGCTTTAGGACAAATCCGTTTTAGAGATATTTTTAAAGTAATGTTTAAAGAATTTCGAATTGCTTTAATTGTTGGTGTTATTTTAGCATTAGCTAATGGTGTACGTATTTATATTATGTACCAAAATATGAGTATTGCTGTGGTTGTGGCTTTATCTTTAATTATTACGGTTATTGTAGCAAAAATTATAGGTTGTATTTTACCGTTAGTTGCAAGTAAAATTGGAGTGGATCCAGCCATTATGGCATCTCCGCTTATTACAACGATCGTGGATACATGTTCAATTCTTGTTTATTTTAATGTTGCAGTCCATATTTTTAATATAACAATGTAAAAAAATGAAAAAAAGTATTGATTTTAAAAAAAGATTATGTATAATATTTTATCGGCACAGTATGTGTTAGATGCGTGGAAGGACTTAAGTCCGATAGAGACCACAGCACGGGCAAATTTTATAGGAGGTGTGTCGCGTGAGTAAAAAAGTAGTAAAAATTGTTAAAATCCAATTTAAAGCAGGACAAGCGAAACCCGGACCAGCATTAGCAGGTGCAGGAATTCAAATGCCAAAATTCTGTACTGCATTCAATGATCAAACAAGAGATCGTATGGGTGAAACAGTACCAGTAGTTATCACAGTTTACGAAGACAAAAACTTTGATTTCGTATTAAAAACTGCTCCAGCTGCTGAAAAAATTATGGCTGCTTGCGGTATTAAAAAAGGATCAAGCAACTCTGGAAAAGAAACTGTAGCAACTCTTTCTGCTGAAAAATTAAGAGAAATCGCTGAATACAAAATGCCAGATTTAAATGCAAACGATATTGAAGGTGCAATGAAAATTGTAGCTGGTACTGCACGTAATATGGGCGTTGAAGTAGAAGCATTTTAATTAAATTTTAGTAAGTAAGAAGTTTAAGGATATAACGACCGCGTGGGAGGATTATCCAAAGCAAAAGCAGCAGATGGTAAGGCTTCTAAAGCAAAATGGCTAAGAAAGGTAAAAGATATATTGAAGCAAAAGCTTTAATTGAAAAAGGAAAAGCTTATTCAATTGATGAAGCAATTGAATTAGTTAAAAAAACAAGTACTGTTAAATTTGATGCAACTGTAGATGTAGCTTTCAAATTAGGATTAGATACTCGTCATGCAGACCAACAATTACGTGGTGCATTAGTATTACCAAATGGTACTGGTAAATCTAAAAAAGTATTAGTTGTCGCTCAAGGTGCTAAAGCTGAAGAAGCTAAAGCTGCTGGAGCAGATGTAGTTGGTGGAAAAGAAATCTTAGAAGAAATCAAAAAAGGTTGGTTAGATTTCGAAGTAATGGTAGCTACACCTGATATGATGGCTGAATTAGGGAAATTAGGACGTATCTTAGGTCCTAAAGGATTAATGCCTAACCCTAAAACTGGAACTGTAACTATGGATGTTGCTAAAGCTGTTAACGAAGTTAAAGCTGGTAAAGTAACATATCGTACAGATAAACAAGGTAACGTACACGTTACAATTGGTAAAACATCTTTTGAATCAGAAAAATTAGTTGAAAACTATAAAGCAATTTATGATGTTTTAGCTAAAGCTAAACCTGCTGCTGCAAAAGGTGTTTACATGAAAAACATTGCGGTTTCATCAACTATGGGACCAAGTGTTAAAGTATCAGCTGAATAGTTGATCATTAATTAGTCGCAATCAATATACCGTAGACAGCAACGACGAAAGTTTAATTATGTTGCCGAGGTGTTATCGTTATTCAACGCTAGCATAAATCCTCGGGAAACTGAGGATTTTTATTTGGATATATTGTTGCATATATAAAAATTTATAGGAGGTGTAACAATGTCTGCACAAGCAATTGAAGCAAAAAAAGTTATTGTTTCTGAAATTACTGAAAAATTTCAAAACTCTCAATCTGCTGTTGTTGTAGAATACCGTGGGTTAACAGTTTCTGAAGTAACTGAATTACGTAGAGCTTTAAGAGCAGAAGACGTAGAATTCAAAGTTTATAAAAATAAACTTGTACAAAGAGCAACTGAAGATTTAGGGTATGGAGAAATTAATTCTCAATTAGTTGGACCAAACGCTATTGCATTCGGTTTAAACGATGCTGTAGCTCCTGCAAGAGTTTTAGCTAAATTTGCTAAAGATCATGATCTATTAGTAATTAAAGCTGGAATCGTTGAAGGAAACGTATTAGGTCAAGAAGAAATCAAAGAACTTGCAAAATTACCAAACAGAGAAGGTATGTACTCAATGTTACTTGGATGCATCAAAGAACCTGTTGCAAAATTTGCACGTGTTGTTAAAGCTGTTGCTGATTCTAAAGAAGGATCTAGCGAAGCAACTGAAGCTGTTGAAGCTTAATCAAAACATTAATGGAGGAAATTTAAAATGGCAAAATTAACACATGAAGAAATCTTAGCTTACTTAGAAGAAGCTACAATCTTAGAATTAAATGAATTAGTTAAAGCAATCGAAGAAAAATTTGATGTAACTGCTGCTGCTCCTGTTGCTGTAGTTGCTGGAGCTGGAGACGCTGCTGCTGATGCTGCACCTGCACAAGTTACTGTTACTTTAACAGAAGCTGGAGCTACTAAAGTTGCTGTAATCAAAGCTGTAAGAGAAATCACTGGATTAGGATTAGTTGATGCTAAAGGTTTAGTTGACAAATTACCAGCTGTAATCAAAGAAAACATTTCTACTGATGAAGCTGCTCCTATTAAAGAAAAATTAGAAGCTGCTGGAGCTACTGTAGAAGTTAAATAATTTAACTAAAAATAAAAGCCCACTTATGGGCTTTTTTTATATTAAGAGGTGATGTTATGGCACATTATTTTACAAATGAAAATAATTTAAAAGAAGATTTGCATAATTTTAAATTTAGATATCATGATCATGAACTCACTTTTACAAGTGATAGTGGTGTTTTTTCTAAGCAATATGTGGATTATGGATCACGTGTTTTATTAGAATGGGTGGATTTAAATCAAGCACAATCTTTATTAGATGTAGGTTGTGGTTATGGTGCAATTGGATTAAGCCTTGCTAAAAATAGACCAAGTTGTCATTTTACATTAGTAGATGTGAATAAAAAAGCTTTGGAATTGTGTAAACAAAATGCTAAAGTGAATAAAATTGATAATGTGGATATTTTTGAAAGTGATGTTTATGCAAATGTGAATAAAAAATATGATGTGGTTGTATCAAATCCACCTATTCGTGCAGGTAAAGAAGTGGTTACGCGAATTTTAGTGGACAGTTATGAACATTTGAATGATCACGGAACTTTTTATTGCGTAATTCAAAAGAAACAAGGTGCACCAAGTGCAAAAAAGAATCTTGAAGCAAAATTTGGTAATTGTGAAATTATTGCTCGTGATAAAGGTTATTATATTTTAAAATCAATAAAAAAATAGAAACTTTATAGGTTTCTTTTTTTATTGAGTAAATTTACACTTTTTATTGTAAAAGGTCTTGACTATTGCTATCTTTTGTGATAGCATACTATAATGCCTATTAATGTTTAAATTGGGTTCATTATACTCTTTTTTAGACACTTTAATAGAGAACTTTAAAGGGGTGAATGTACGTGGAACAAATCAAGTCGCGCGAAAAAAGTAAAATCAATCGTCGCAATTACTCAAGAATCAGTGGTTCTTTAGAGTTACCTAACCTTGTTGAAATTCAAACTGACTCTTATCGTTGGTTTAAAGAGACAGGGATTAAAGAAGTTTTTAATGATATTTATCCAATCAAGAATTATAATGAAACATTATCATTAGAATTTGTTGATTGTTATTTTGATAAAGCTAAGTTTTCTGCAGATGAAAGTAAAGATCGTGATACAAACTATGCTGCACCACTTAGAGCTACGTTACGTTTAATTAATACAAATACTGGAGAAATTAAAGAAAATGAAGTTTTTATGGGTGATTTCCCATTAATGACAGATGGCGGAACATTTATTATTAATGGTGCTGAACGTGTAATCGTATCACAATTAGTACGTTCTCCAGGTGCTTATTTCAATGATGCTGTAGATAAGAGTGGAAAAACAGTATTTAATGGTAGCGTTATTCCATCTCGTGGTACTTGGCTAGAATTTGAAAATGATGCTAAAAATGTACTAAATGTACGTATTGATCGTACTAGAAAAATTCCTGGTACAATCTTACTTAGAGCTTTAGGTCTTTCAAGTGATGAAGAAATTATTGATGTTTTTGGTGAACATGAATACATTATAAATACTTTAGCAAAAGACCCAACACATAACACTGAAGAAGCTTTAATTGAAATTTACAATAAGTTAAGACCTGGTGAACCAGCAACTTTAGATGGAGCTAATAACTTATTATACACTCGTTTCTTTGATCCAAAAAGATACGATTTAGCTGGTGCTGGTCGTTTTAAAATGGCTAAAAAATTAAGCTTATTAGATCGTTTATATACTCGTGTGCTTGCTGAAGATATTATCGATGTAGATGGTAATGTTGTATTAAAAGAAGGTACATTCATCGATAGTGAACAAATTGATTTATTAAAACCTGTTTTTGAAGCTGGAGCACATATGAGAACAATTAAGACAAATGAAAAAATGTCTTCTCATAGTACAATTCAAACTGTTGATGTTTGGGTTGATGATACTAAGAGTAAAAAAATGCGTATTATCGGGACAGACTTATCACTAGATAGTAAGTTTATTACGATTGCGGATATGTTTGCTGCTTATTCTTATATGTTTAACTTAGTGGATATTTTTGATGAATTACAATATCCAACTGATGACCGTATTAAATACATGATGCGTTTAGGTTTATTAGATGACATTGATCATTTAGGAAACAGACGTGTTCGTACAGTAGGTGAATTAATTCAAAATCAATTTAGAATTGGTCTTTCAAGAATGGAAAGAGTTGTTCGTGAAAGAATGTCACTTGCTGAAGGTGATAGTGCTACGCCACAATCATTAACAAATATTCGTCCATTAACTGCGGCAATTAAAGAGTT
>URQL01000024.1 GCA_900550005.1 uncultured Erysipelotrichaceae bacterium | reverse complement strand
TTTCACAGTATTTTATCGATAGATTATGGTCATATGATAGACTTGTTTTTCTATTTTGTCAATTATTTATTTCATTTTTTTGCTTTTTTTCTATTTATTACTTCACATTTTAAACAAAGTATATTTATTTATCGACATTTTCTTCACATCATTTTTTATATCTTTTGTAGATTTTATTTTTTAAATGATTATAATGAAAGCATAAAGGAGGTAAAAAGATGAATTGTTTAATCATCATTAATCCTTCTTCAGGAAGGAAAAATATTCAAGCATCGCTTGATACACTTATCGGAAAATTAATTTTAAATCAAGTTATTCAAACATTCGAAGTTTTCTATACAAAAGGAAATCATGATGCTTATGACTACTTACAAACATTGTCAGCACACCAATTTGATTTAATTATCGCTGTTGGTGGCGATGGAACACAAAGTGAAGTAATCAATGGAATTATAGATGCGAAAATTGATATCCCCCTATTTATCCTCGCTGCTGGAACCGTAAATGATTTATCTCGTGCTTTACATTTACCAAGTAATCATGATGATATTGTCAAAACAATTAAAGACTTTAATATCATTGAAATGGATGTTGGTAAAGCAAATGATCTCTATTTTGCCAATGTGATTGCTGGTGGAATGTTTACTGATATTGGCTTTACTGTTGATAAAAAACAAAAAGCAGTGCTAGGTCCATTTGCCTACTATTTAAATGGGATTGCAAGTTTACCAAATCAACTTGGCACAACTTATGATTTACATGTTGAAATTGATAGTGAAGTTATTGATGAAGAGGCTTATCTTTTCCTAGTAACCAATTCGCGTTTAGTGGGAGGATTCTTAATTGCCTCACCGGCTAAACTTTATGATGGCTATTTAGATGTCTTTATTGTTAAAAAATGTGAAATCACAGACTTGATCGCACTTTCTAAAGATATCTTACTAAACAAACATTTAGATAGTCCTTTTGTGATTTACCGTCAAGCTAAAAATATCAAGCTATCTTCATCTAAAAATCTTGTTTTAGATATCGATGGTGAGAAAGCAAATCAATTACCTATTGAAATTAATATTATCCCTAAAGCAATTAAAGTCATAATACCAAAAAAAGATAATGAGTAATCCTCATTATCTTTTTAAATACGATTTAATAAATTTCTAAGTTGGGGTTCCCCAGCGAATCCAACTTGTCTTTCAACTAAATTTCCATCTTTAAAAACAAGTAGTGTGGGGATTGATTGAACTTGATAACGCATAGCGATATCTCCTGATTTATCAACATCTAATTTTACAAAATGAATATTTGGATAGTCGCTAGACACTTTTTCTAAAACTGGTGATAACATTTTGCAAGGTCCACACCAATTAGCAAAGAAATCTACTAAAACAATACCTGATGAAATTGTTGCATCAAATTCATTTGAACTAATTATTTCCATATTTCTCACCTCGTCTTTATTATGCCAAAAGTTTTTTATTTAATCAATTTATTTGCTTAACTATTGGTGTATATGAACATTTAATTGATTATAAGGTATTTCAATATGATTTTGATCAAAAGCTTTTTTTATATCTTCCAATAAATCAAAACGTAAATTAATATAATCTTCTGTTTCACACCAAACCCGAATTAAGATTTCTACCGAACTGTCTTTATAATTATTTACACGTACTAAAGGTTGAGGTTCGTTCCATGCTTTAGGATGAGCATGGATCACATCCATAATCACTTGTTTTACTTGATCAATATCTTGATCATAAGCAATATCAAAATTAAGCTCAATTCTTCTTTTTGTTTCATGAGAATTATTAACAATAATACTTGATGTCATTTCTAAGTTAGGAACCATAATAATTTTGTTGTCGATCGTACTTAAAACGGTATACATCATTTGGATTTCTTTTACCGTACCTGCATAGGATTGAATTTCAATATAATCTCCAACAACAAATGGTTTAGAAAATAAAATGATCATTCCACTAACAAAATTTGATAAATTATCTTTAAATCCTAAAGCAAGAGCTGCCCCAGCTGTCCCAAAAATAGCAAATAAAGAACTTGTAGGAAAACCTAGATCACCTAATGTACTAATAATGACAATAATTTTTAATATCGTATTTAAAACAGAACGACTAAAACTAATAAAAGTAGGTTCAATCTTTGCCTTTTCCATGGTTTTAGTAGCTAAATGTGTAACAAATTTAACAAGATACCAACCAACAATAAAAAAAATCAAAGCATGGATCCCAGTTTCTAAGACTGAAGTTCCTTTTGTAGTTAAATATTGATAAAATTGTTCCATAATTCCTCCTATAAAAAAAAGCGATAAATCGCTTAATTTTCTGTAATATCTTTATAAAATACCGTTACAGCCAAACGTAATTTAACTTCATAAATCATAACTTGGAATGTTGTTGAAGCTAAAGCAATTAAAGCAGTCATTAAAATTGCAATTGGCACAGCCATATTTGGTAAAATATCAATTAATTGTGTAAATCCGTTTGTTAAAGCAGTATTCGCAATTACTACAATAATTGTTGTAACAATATATAAGAATAAATAACGAAGTAATAAAGATAAATATTTAATGGTATTACCTTTCATCGCTTTAAATGATGCTTGGATTGATTTAAATAAAGAATAGTCTTTATCTACAGCAAAATAGTAAACTAAAGCAAGTTTGATTTGTAAATAAAGTCCAACGATCATTGCAACAGCAAAACCAATAACCATCATATCTGGAATAAACCATTCGATTCCATTTGTTCCTTTACTAAAAAGGTAACCTGTTGTCCCAGTGATAAATGTTTTTAAACAAGTTACTAAATTTGACATATTTCCTGCACTAATAACCATAAAAATAGCCATGATCAACAGTTGAACAATTAAAATAAATAATTTCTTTCCAACAAATACAGGAAATGCACTTGGGTATTCTTTTAATCCCATTAGTGTATAATTTAATGTACTTACTTCTTTCCCTTTACGATCATATGCTTTTAATGAAGCACGGATTAGTCCTAATTGTAATGGTTCAATTAAAACAGCTAATACTAAAAATGGTAGATAATAAGAAAATCCATTAACGATTGCTGTAATTGTTCCTACTGCTAAAAAAGCTCCTACGATGTAATGAGAACTCTTTTGATACAAGAATTCAGCACGCTCTTTTATTTCTTTAACGCTCACATTAATTCCTCCTAACAATAGGCATATTATAACATAAATAAAAACAGTTACCACTAAAATAGTAATTTTACGCTTAAATTCTTACTTTTTATAATTTAGTATCATTCATCCCACTAAAAACATTTGTATAAATATCTTTTTTTTGTTATTATAAATGAGTTAGGAGGTTACTTCTATGAAAAAAATCGCAATCGTTACAGACAATAACGCAAGTATTAGTTTAGAAGAAGCAAAAGAACTTGGAATTTATATCATTCCTATGCCCTTTACAATAGATGGAAATGAATATTTTGAAGACATTAATTTAGATGCTAAAACATTCTTTGAAATGCAAGCAAATGGGTCAGCTATCTTCACATCCCAACCTTCTGCAGGGGCAGTTACTGCTTTATGGGATAAATTATTAGAAGACTATGATGAAATCATCCATATGCCTATGTCAAGTGGACTAAGCGGTTCTTGTCAAACCGCTACATTACTTGCTCAAGAATATCCCAATCAAGTTTATGTAGTTAATAATCAAAGAATATCCATTACATTAAGACATGATATCTTTGTTGCAAAAAAACTAATTGAAAAAGGAAAAGATGCTAAAGAAATCAAAGACATTTTAGAAAAACATCGTTTTGATTCAACTATCTATATTACGGTTCCTTCTTTAGAATATTTAAAACGTGGAGGTCGTTTAACCCCTTTAGCTGCAACTTTAGGTGGACTTTTAAAAATCAAACCTGTTTTAACTATTCAAGGTGAAAAATTAGATGCTTTTGAAAAAACACGAACAATGGCTAAAGCACACAAAATTATGGCTGAAGCATTAAAAAAAGATATTGAAGAAAGAATCGATCCAGAAGGTAAAGGAAAAAATTGTAGCATCTATGTTGCTTATACAAAAGATGAACAAATTGCTAAAGATATGGTAATCTATTTAAAAGAGTATTTTCCAAATCATAAAATTGATTATGCACCTTTATCTTTATCTGTTGCATGCCATACAGGACCAAATGCAATTGGAATTGGTGCTTGTTTAAACATTGACTAGAGCGTTTTCTCTAGTTTTTTTATTCTTTTTTAGACTTAACGTACTTATTTGTGTTATAATTTCATTTAGAGAAAAATATAAAAAGAGGTGAAAATATGCCAACAGAAAAAGTTGCAAATCAAGATAAAAAAAATAATAAACCACACTATCAAAGAAATACAAAATCAAGACAATTAATGAATACAAAAGAACCGAAATACACACATGAAACAAAAGTTTTTGCTTTAGGTGGACTTGGCGAAGTCGGTAAAAATATGTATTGTATTGAACACGATAATGAACTTATTATTATTGATGCGGGTGTTAAATTTGCTGAAGAAGGATTACCTGGTATTGATTATATTATCCCAGATTACACATATTTAGTTCGTAATCAAAAGAAAATCAAAGCTTTGTTAATTACACATGGACACGAAGACCATATTGGTGGTATTCCATTTTTACTACAAGCTGTGACCATTCCTTTTATCTATGCATCACCACTAGCAAGTGCATTAATTAAAAGAAAATTGGAAGAACGCCGTTTAACAAAGGCGACTAAAATAATTGAAATCAATGATTCAAGTCGTGTACAAACTAAATTTTTCAATATTGGATTTTTCAAAACAAATCACTCTATTCCTGAATCATTAGGAATTATTATCAATACCCCAAATGGACGTGTTGTAACTACAGGAGATTTCAAATTTGACTTAACTCCAGTCGGTGAGCCTGCTGATTTCCAAAAAATGTCTTTTTTAGGAACGACAGGTGTAACGTTACTTATGAGTGATTCAACAAATGCTGAAATTCCAACATTCTCATTAAGTGAAAAAGTAATTGCTAATTCAATTCAAAATGAATTTAGAAAAGCAGATGGGCGTATTATTGTTGCCACATTTGCATCTAATGTAGATCGTGTTCAACAAATCGTTCAAGCGGCCGTAAAATTTGATCGTCGAATTCTCGTATTTGGTCGATCAATGGAAAACGTTATTCAAACATCAAGAAAATTAGGACATATTAAATGTCCAGACAAATATTTTATTCGTAATGACGATGCTAAAAAGTTTAAAGATAACCAAATTTTAATCTTATGTACAGGTAGTCAAGGTGAACCTTTAGCTGCTTTATCTCGTATTGCTGCTGGAACACATAAATTTATTCATATCAAACCAACAGATACGATTATCTTTTCATCAAGTCCAATTCCAGGAAATGCAACAAGTATCAATCGTGTAGTGAATAAATTATTTAGACTTGGAGCTAAGGTACTCGTTCACTCACCATTAAACTCATTACACACTTCTGGACATGCTTCACAAGAAGAACAAAAATTAATGTTATTACTCACAAGTCCTAAATATTTCTTCCCAGTGCATGGGGAATACCGTATGCTTAAGATCCATAGTGAATTAGCTCAAGATGTCGGTGTACCAAAAGAAAATACATTCGTATTATCTAATGGGGATGTGATTATCTTAAAAGATGGAGAAGCTCGTTTAGGCAATCGTGTTCATGCTGATGATATCTATGTTGATGGTAATGATATCACTGGATTATCAACAGCTGTACTTAGAGATCGTCAAATCTTATCAGAAGATGGAATGGTTTCCATCTTGATTAGTATGGATTCTAGAGCTGGAAAATTACTTGCTAAACCAGTTATTATCTCAAGAGGATTCGTCTATATGAAAGACAGTTATCAACTTATTAAAGAAGCTGAACATCTTGTACAAGATGCACTTACAAAATTACTTATGAATAAAACCACTTTTGGTGAAATTAAAAATACGATCCGTGATACTTTAGGTCCTTATTTTTATCGTAAGACAAAACGTAACCCAATGATTATTCCTGTAATCATGAACAAAAAACAATGAAAAAAATAAGAGATTTAAAATTATTTATTATTCTACTTATTCTTATTTTACTTATTAGTTGTGGATATCTTAGTTTTTGTAAAGTTCCTTATGCTTTAACAACAAAAAGCTATGTTATCCAAGACAGTACTTTACCAGAAGAATTTAAAAATTTTAAGGTCGGATATTTTTCCGACCTTGATTTAAATGAGGACAAAGATATCGATCGTTTAGATCAAGTTGTAAACCAAATCAACAAAGAAGAATTTGATTTAATTTTATTTGGTGGTGACGTTTATGATTCCCAAGTTTTTAATAACGATTTAGTTATTGAAAAATTAAAAGGAATACATGCTAAATATGGCAAATTTGCAGTGATGGGAGAAAAAGACTATATTAGTGCAAGTGATGTAAAATCGATACTTCAATTAAGTGGATTCGAAGTTTTATCAAATGAAATTCGTACCATCTATTACAACAATTCATCCATTCAATTATTAGGATTAGAATCAAATGACAATTTAGATTCCTTAGTAAATGAGGATAGTACAAATACTTATCAAATTGCACTTGTGCATCAGCCTGACTTTTTTATAAATTCAATCAACAAAAAAGTTAATTTGCAAATATCAGGTCACTCTCATGGAGGATATATTTATTTTCCTTTCTATGGCGCATTATTTAAACCAGAAGGAGCCATTACTTATAATCACGGGAAATACCAATCCGATGCATCAACTTTAGTTGTATCAAATGGAATTGGCATGGAAAACAATCAATCAGCGCGCTTTTTATGTACACCAGATATTGTTAAAATTACATTAGATAAATAAAAAGTAAAAAATTGTAATGAATAAACTCATTACAATTTTTTATTTGCTCTTCGATCTTTTATTCCTTTTAAGACCACTTTTTTAGCTTCAATAGCTTCTTTTTTTGATAATGCAGGAATTCCTTTTAATGGATAATCCATATGCAAACTTTCATACTTTTTTATTCCAAGTGTGTGATAAGGTAAAACATCTAAAGCTTGAATATTTCGATATTGCCCTATATGATAACCTAGTTGATAAAGATATTTATCGTTTTGTGTAATTGTTGGAACAACGACATGACGAATCCAAACATCTTTATTGATTTCACTTAAATATTGAAGAAAATCAAGAATACGATCATTTTTTTGTGAAGTTAATTTAATATGTTCTTGCGGATCGATGTGCTTAATATCCAACATAACAAGATCCGTTACTGCCATTAATCGATTCATTTTTTCCATATTCTTTTCATCACGACTAAATGTGATTCCTGATGTATCCAAGCAAGTATGAATAGAATGGACTTTAGCTTTTTCAAATAAATCAGTAACAAAATCGATTTGAGCAAGTGGTTCTCCACCTGTACAAGTAATTCCTCCACCTTTGTAAAATTCAATATTCTTCAAATATTCATCAATAATTTCTTGTGTATCCATTTTATTACCACGATTAAATTCCCAAGTATCAGGATTGTGGCAATATAAACAACGCATTGGGCATCCTTGTGTAAACACCACAAAACGAATTCCAGGTCCATCCACTGTTCCAAAAGATTCCGTTGAATGTACATACCCTTCCATATTTTGCGCCTCCCATGTATATTAAAATAATTTAAAAAAAGGGGCTTAACCAAGCCCCTTATCATCCATTAATTAGAAATGATCATGGAATGTACGAGAAATAACATCATCTTGTTGTGCTTTAGTTAATTTGATGAAGTTAACTGCATATCCAGATACACGAATTGTTAATTGTGGATATTTTTCTGGATGAGCTTGAGCATCTAATAATGTTTCTCTGTTTAATACGTTAACATTTAAGTGATGTCCACCTTTTGCTACATAACCATCTAATAATGAAACTAAATTGTCTACTTGTGCTTGATTTGACATAGTAATTTACCCTCCTCATTAAAACTCATCGTCATCAATAAAGAAAGTAGGTATCTGACAGGCAGATTGAACACCGCAGGTATCTAACCCTTTTTTGACTTCGACCTTATCAATATTGAATTCTTCAGTGTCATCATTGAACTCAACGTTCATATGACCTCCACCTTCTTCAACAAATTGATCTAACATTTTAATTAATTCTTCTACTTTTGTGTCCAAAAGAATCGCTTCCTCTTATTATTTATCTTTGATTTCGCTTAAATCAATATCTAAATCTACTTCAATATCACCAGCAAATACTTGGTCATCTTTACCTAAAGCACCTGGAATGATAGAGAATGTATTAGAAATACCATCTTGAGCATCTTTGAATGGTAATTTAGCAACAGAAGCAAGTGAAGCAACAGCACCATGTGAATCTCTGTGATACATTGGGTTAGCACCTGGAGCAAATGGTTGTCCTTTCTTTCTACCATCTGGAGTAGAACCTGTAGCATTACCATAAACTACGTTAGATGTGATTGTTAAAATAGAAGTTGTTGGAATACTATCACGATAAGTATGATGTCCTCTTACTTTATCCATGAAAGTTTTTACTAACCAAGATGCGATTTCATCAGCACGATCATCATCGTTACCATATTTAGGGAAATCTCCTTCAGTTTCGAAATCAACAACTACACCATCTTCGTCTCTGATACATTTAACTTTTGCATATTTGATTGCTGATAATGAGTCAGTTACTACTGATAAACCAGCAATACCAGTTGCAAAATAACGTTTTACATCTTTGTCATGTAAAGCCATTTGAATTCTTTCATAGCTATATTTATCATGCATATAGTGGATAATATTTAATGCATTTACATAAACACCAGCTAACCAAGACATCATATCTTCATATTTAGCTACAACATCATCGTAATCTAAATAGTCACCTTCAACAGGTCTGTATTTAGGTCCAACTTGTTTTTTAGATACTTCATCAACACCACCGTTGATAGCGTATAATAAACATTTAGCTAAGTTAGCACGTGCTCCGAAGAATTGCATTTCTTTACCAACTCTCATTGAAGATACACAGCAAGCAATGGCATAATCATCACCATGAGTAACTCTCATTAAATCATCGTTTTCATATTGAATTGATGAAGATTTGATTGACATTTTAGCACAGAATGCTTTGAAGTTTGCTGGTAAACGAGTTGACCATAAAACTGTCATATTTGGTTCAGGTGCAGTACCTAAGTTATCTAATGTATGTAAGTATCTGAAAGATGTTTTAGTAACCATTGGACGTCCATCGATACCCATACCACCGATTGATTCAGTTACCCATTGAGGATCTCCTGAGAATAATGCATTGTATTCTGGAGTACGAGCAAATTTGATTAATCTTAATTTCATAATGAAATGATCAACTAATTCTTGCGCTTCTTCTTCAGTTAATACACCATTTTTTAAATCTCTTTCTACATAAATGTCAATGAATGTAGAAGTTCTACCTAAAGACATTGCAGCACCATTTTGTTCTTTAACTGATGCTAAATATCCAAAGTATAACCATTGAATAGCTTCTTTAGCGTTTTTAGCTGGTTTTGAAATATCAAATCCATAGATATTTCCTAATTCTTTTAATTCATTTAATGCTCTAATTTGTTCTGTAATTTCTTCACGTAAACGAATTGTTTTTGAATTCATTCTAGATACGTTAGAAGTAGCAAATTGTTGTTTTTTATCTTCAATTAAACGATCAACACCATATAATGCAACACGACGATAATCTCCAATAATACGTCCACGTCCATAAGCATCTGGTAAACCAGTGATGATATGAGAAGTTCTACAAGCTCTCATTTCTGGAGTGTATACATCAAATACACCTTGGTTGTGTGTTTTTCTATATTTAGTGAAAATTTTAACGATTTCTGGATCTACTGTATATCCATTGTCAGCGCAAGCTTGTTGAGCCATACGAATACCACCAAATGGTTGTAAAGATCTTTTGAATGGTTTATCTGTTTGGAAACCAACGATTTTTTCTTTAGATTTATCTAAATATCCTGCTGCATGTGAAGTAATTGTAGATACTACACTTGTATCCATGTCTAATACTCCACCTTTTGCTCTTTCTTGAGCACTTAAATCCATAACTTGATCCCATAATTCTTTTGTAGCTTGTGTAGGACCAGCTAAGAATGAATCATCTCCTGTGTAAGGTGTGTAATTTAATTGAATGAAATCTCTTAAATTGATTTCTTTATTCCATTTACCTGTTACAAAACCTTCCCAAGCGTTTTCTAAACTCATGTGTTTGAACCCCCTGTATAATTTTAAAAAATTTCCTAGTCAATTATAGCACTCTCTTTTTTTAGATACAATAATAAGTTTATTACAAAATGAATAATTTATCACTTTAAGCTACAATTAACGTAGTCATAAGATAAATAATAATGTAAAAGAATAATTAATCTGTGATCACATTGTTAGTATATCAAATAATGATAATCATTACTAATAATATGCTCACACTTTTTCATCTACCCTTTTTACAGTTGAATTATACCACAATGCCAAATTTCTCTCAACCTCTACTACCAATTAATTGTATAAAAAAAGTAAATACTTCAAGGGTATTTACTTTTCACTATCTTTTATGGCTAGCTTCAATTCTTCTTCTAAAGTTTCTGATACTTTTCCAAAAATCATCGATACTTTATTTTGATTTTGTACAATTCCTGTTGCACCTAATTTCTTAATATCTTCGATATTTATCCCATTTGTTTCCTTTAAAACAACAGTAACCTTTGACATTGTACTTGATGTTTCTAAAATGTTGTGATATCCCCCTAAAGCTAAAATAAGAGCTTTAAGATCAACACCTGATTTTTTATAAACTTTCTTCGTTGCTTTTTTATTTTTCAAATAAAAACGCACAACAAAAAATAAAATCACTATAGCAAGGATACCACCAATTAAATAAAGCATTGTATTATCCATCAAAAAATCCTCCTCTAAAACGTACCTTTTTATTTCAATTTATAGTATACTATAGACTAGAGGTGAAAAAAACATGAAAATGAAATTTTTAAAGGAGAAAATAAAAAATGAATGAACAAAGTCGTTCTTTTATTCATAAACCCTTAGTCTATACACTTATTGCTATTTCTATATTTAGTTGCATTGCTATTTCTTCAGCTACACCTCTGACCGTCGGTAATGTCAACTATGCGCCAAGGCAAGCAATGTGGTATATTATTGGATTTGGCAGCATGTTTGCTACCTATAAATTTGGGGTGGATCGTATTTATACAAGTGCTAAAGTCATTTATTGGGCCTTAATGGTTTTACTTGTTCCTTTAGCGATCATTCAGCATTTCCCCGCTTTAGCAAATCCATTAATTCGACCTGTTAATGGTGCAACCAGTTGGTATCAAATTCCTGGTCTAGGTTCTTTTCAACCAAGTGAATTTATGAAGATGATGATTCTCATATTGCTCTCTAAAGCAGTACAAGAACACAATGAACGTTATTCTTTACATACCTTTGAAAGTGATTGTCAATTATTATTAAAAGTTGCATCGATCGTATTACCACCATGTATTCTTATTTACTTACAAAACGATTCAGGTGTAACAATGATTATCATTGTCTCCGTTCTTTTCTTATTATTTTCTAGTGGTTTACAAATGCGTTGGTTTCTATTTGGTGTTGGATTAATCGTTGCTTTAATTTTATTTGTTGCTTATATTTTCTTATACAATCAAGATTTATTTAAAACGATTTTTAGTGGACATAAAGCAAGTCGTTTCTATGGTTGGCTAGATCCAGAAGGAACTTATTCCAAAGAAGGTTATCAATTATTTAATGCTTTGCTTTCTTTAGGTACAGCTTCCTTATTTGGTCATGGTTATCGTTCTGTCGTAATGAACTTTCCCGAGGCGCAAACCGATTTTATTTTTGCTGTTATCACACAAAGTTTTGGCTTTGTTGGAGGGATCATTGCTTTAATTCTTATTCTATCTTTAGATTTAATTATTTTAAAAATTGGTTTAAATTCCAATGAAAAAGGGCGTTGCTTTGCCACAGGTTTATTTGGAGTTCTTTTCATTCAACAAATTTGGAATATGTCCATGGTTACAGGTTTACTACCGATTACAGGTATTACACTTCCTTTATTTTCCTATGGTGGATCTTCATTACTATCTTATATGTTAATGATGGGTGTTGTCCTTGATATGGAAAAACAAAATCGCATTTTAAAAAGTAAACTTCATTCCTATGAATAACAAAAACAAGTTGTTAATCCAAACAACTTGTTATTTTTTTTCTCAAATCACGCATAGAATTTAATTTTATAGTTTGATGAGTAATAGGGTGTTCAAATTCAACAAAATAGCTATGTAAATAATAAGTCCCTGCTTCATTCTTTTTACCACCATAAAGATGATCGCCAATCAAAGGATGCCCTATTGCACTTAGATGGACTCGAATTTGATGCGTTCTTCCAGTTTCTAACTGGCATTCGATCAACTGATTTGATTCTACCATTTTATAAGGTATGCAATGTGTAATCGATGTTTTCCCTCGTTGATCAATACAACGAACAACTGATTTACCTGAACGAAAAATAGGTAAACAAATGGTTTGTTTTTCAATCTTTCCTTGAATATAAGCTAGATATTTACGACAAATGTGTTTTTTTGACAGCAAGTAATGAATATAACGATATTTTGCAACAATTAATAATCCACTTGTTTCTTTATCTAAACGGTTAACAAAATGAATCGTACTTTCAAGATGAATTTGATCGTAATAATAAATCAAAGCGTTTGCTAGAGTTTTATCATGATAACGATGATCAGGAATACAAGGCATACCCGCCGGTTTATCAATCACAAGTAAGTAATCATCTTCATAAATAATTTTTAAATCGTAATAATAGGGCTCTAATTGCATCCCTCTTTTTTCTTGCGGAAAAATGACTTCTACTTGATCTCCTACACTTAGTTTATAACGTACTGTTTGATGACAATGATTTACTAAAATATCGCCTTGATTTTTGATGGCACTTAATAATTTATCAGATATGTCCTGCTGTTTTAAAAAATCACGTAACAAGATGTCTTCTCTAATTTGATAAGTTAGTTTCATTCTGATATAAATGAACGACGAATACGATTTACAAAAGTGAGCGGTCGGTATTGAATACAGCGAATGGATTGTTTAGATAAAGTTATATGTATCTCTTTAAATTTATTTAAATCAAAAGACATTTGATCAATGCCCATAAAAGCCGGACGACTTAATTTATTTTTCAAAGTAATAGTTTGATGTTTTTCTAAAACCATACTTGATCCTAATGAGCGGTAAGCATTATGTTGAATTCCCGCAATCTCTGTAAGTTGCATGACTTCTAAATTAGGATGAATAACAGCTCCTCCTAAAGATTTATTATAAGCAGTTGAACCCGATGAAGTACTCACACAGACACCGTTGCCTCTAAAAGTTTCCAATAATTCATCATCAATATAGATATCTAAAATTTGCGCATAATGTGGATTTTCTAAACGTACCTCATTAAGTGCGTGGAAAATTTGAACTTGATTGTCTTGATTTACAACTTTTACTTCTAAAATATTTCTTTTATAAGATATGTAAACTTGTGTTTTAATATCTTCAACAAGCTGATCCACTTCACTAGCTAAATAATCTGTATAAAAGCCTAAAGTACCCGTATGAATTCCTAAAAAATAAGTTTGATCGATTAAATTAAAATTTTGATGTAAAGCATAAAGCATTGTTCCATCACCACCAACGCTAATAATTAAATCTGGATTTAAATCATCATATTGCAAAACAGAACTTAATTTTTCTCTTAAAAGATGAGCTATTCTATTCGACTTGTCATCTTGCTTTACTACAAGTTTGTACCTTTTAATCATACATTTCACCACCATCGACTTTATTATACCATTTTCCCTCTATAATAAATATCCATTCTTCATTTTTATTTGCAATTTATCTTTTTTTTTATATAATAAAAATAGAAAAAAAACGAGGTGATCCCATGGAAAAAAATATCGAAATTGAATACAAAATATTACTTACCAAGGATCAATATTTAGAGATTGATTCCCACTTTACATCTACCGCTTATCAACAAACAAATTTCTATTTTGATACTCTAGATGAAAAACTACGAAAACTTAGAATCACATTACGTGCTCGCTTAAAAAAAGAACATTATGAATTTACATTAAAACGATTTGGTCAGATTGGTGTTGATGAATATAATGAAAAAATCAGTCATGAA
>URQL01000023.1 GCA_900550005.1 uncultured Erysipelotrichaceae bacterium | reverse complement strand
AGGAAATTACATAACACATATTTATGCATATGATAAGACAGGAAAAAGCAGTAGTGCTGTAGCAGGTACAACTTTTGTTGAAACTTATCCTTTTTATAAAGGAAGCTACGGTGATTTATTAAAAGCTGTTGATATTTCCGAATATCAAGCAAATTTAAATTTAGCTGACATTAAAAATCAAATTGATTTTGCAATATTGCGTGTAGGGTATACAGGATATGTTTCTGGTACTATGAATAGAGATAGAAAATTTAATGAATTCTATAATCAAGCAATGAATAATCAAATTCCAGTGGGAGTTTATTATTATTCATGCGCTACAAATGTAAGTAAAGCAGTTGAAGAAGCTAATTTTGTAATTAATCAATTAAGAGGTAAAAGTATTAGATATCCTGTATATATTGATTTTGAAGATCCAACAAATCAAGCAGGTTTAGATGGTAATACAAAACAAGCTATTTGCAATGCTTTTTGTTTAACAATTGAAAATGCAGGATATCAAGCAGGCGTTTATTCAAGACAAAATTTCTTATTTGACCATACTACATCAGAATTCGATCATCGTTGGAACTTATGGGTATCTAATTATGGATACAATTCAGGACAACCATCAAGTAATCCTTATACTAACAAGCCATATTTTAATATGTGGCAATATACTTCTAAAGGATCCTTATCAGGATATAATGGCAATTTGGATTTAAATATTTGGTATGTTAAATAAAAACAAGCTTTAAGCTTGTTTTTTTCTTTTTATCTAATCAAAAAAATGATATAATTGCTAGGTACAAAAAGTAGGTGAAAAAGATGAAACATATTTTTATTGTTGGCTGTAAAGGGTTACCGGCAAAATATGGTGGATTTGAAACATTTTGCGATTGTTTAGTATCCAAAAAACAATCTAAAGATATACAATATCATGTTGCTTGCTTAGCGAGCAATGAACAAGAATTTGAATATCATGGAGCACGTTGTTATAATGTGAATGTTCCTAAAGTGTTAGGACCAGCAAAAGTTATTTATTATGATATGAAAGCGATGACTAAAGCATTAGATTATATTGAAGAAAATAAAATTAAAGGGGCTATCATTTATATGTTAGGGTGTACAGCAGGTCCTTTTCTTCAATCAATTTATAAACGAATGAAAAAGCTTGGAGTATTATTTTATATCAATCCAGATGGTCATGAATTTCAAAGAGCTAAGTGGATTAAACCAATTCAAATTTATCTTAAATATTCAGAAAAAGTAATTATTAAGCATAGTGATTTAGTGATTAGTGATTCAATAGGTATTGAAAATTATGTTTTAAAAGAATATAAGAAATATCATCCTATCTCTAAATTTATTGCTTATGGTGCAGATTTACACGATGATAATTATGCTATGGATCATTTAGATATACTTTATAATTGGTACAAAGAAAAAGGAATTGTAAATCATGATTATTATTTAATTGTTGGTCGATTTGTGCCTGAAAATAATTATGAAACAATGATTCGTGAATTTATGAAAAGTAAAACTCGTCGTAAACTTGTTATTATTACGAATGTTGAAAAAAATAAATTCTACAATAAATTAAAAGAAAAAACACATTTTGATAAAGATCCTCGTATTTGTTTTGTAGGAACTGTATATGATTCTAAATTACTTTATTTAATTCGTAAAAATGCATTTGCTTATCTTCATGGTCATGAAGTAGGTGGAACAAACCCTTCTTTGCTTGAATCATTAGCTTCAACATCTTTAAATATTTTATTGAATGTTGATTTTAATAATACAGTTGGATTAGATGGAGCAAAATATTTTACAAAAGAACAAGGAAATTTAGCTGATTTGATTGATTCAATTGAACAATCAATGAGTGAAGAAGAAATTGAAGAATTAGGTAAGAAAGCAAAACAAAGAATAAAAGATGCTTATAATTGGCCATATATTATTAATCAATATGAGGGTTTATTTTTAGAAAATAAGGTTTAATAAACTTATTAAATATGATAAAATAATTGCAGAAACAAAAAAAGAAAAAACAAAAAAACAGGAGAATATTATGACTGAAATAAAAGGAAAGAAAATTAGAAAAGCCGTTATTCCGGCAGCAGGACTTGGGACACGTTTTTTACCTGCAACAAAAGCAATTCCAAAAGAAATGTTACCGATTGTTGATATTCCAACAATTCAATATATCGTTGAAGAAGCAGTAGAAAGTGGAATTGAAGAAATTTTAATTATCACTAACAGTACAAAACATGTAATGGAAAACCATTTTGATAAAAATTATGAATTAGAAGAAAGATTAAAAGCTTCTGGAAAAATTCAACAATTAGAACAAATTGATGAAATTGCCCATTTAGCAAACATTTTCTATATCCGTCAAAAAGAACCTAAAGGATTAGGGGATGCTATTTTATGTGCAAAATCATTTATCGGAGATGAACCATTTGCCATTTTACTTGGAGATGATGTTGTTGTAAATGATGGTGGAAAACCAGCATTAAAACAATTAATTGATCAATATGAACAAACAAAAGCATCTATCGTAGGTGTACAAACAGTAGATAAAAAAGAAACAAGTAAATATGGGATTGTTGCACCATCGAAATCACATCCTGCTCAAGGAAGATTAGTTAAACTTTCAGACATGGTAGAAAAACCAAATCCAGAAAAAGCACCTAGCCAATTAGCTGTTCTTGGACGTTATGTTTTAACACCAGAAATTTTTGAATTATTAGAAACACAAACAAAAGGTGCTGGAAATGAAATTCAATTAACAGATGCTATTAAACGTTTAATGGATCGTCAAGCCGTTTATGCTTATGATTTTGAAGGGTTAAGATACGATTTAGGAGATAAATTTGGATTTATTAAAGCAACAATTGATTTTGCTTTAAAACGTGATGACTTAAAAGACAAAGTACAAAATTACATTACTTCATTAGTTGAAAAGAAATAATGAGAAAGGAATCACCAAAAAGATGATAAAAGGCTTAAAAAACAAACAAAAGTTACAATTAAAAACACTTTTAAGAAGCCTTGATCTCTTTTTATTCGGTGATTTTTTTGTTTATTTGATTAAACAAAATAAACAAAGAAAACTACCTTTACATAACACAGAGTTAACGAAGAGTATCCTTATTTTAATAAAAAATGGTAAGCGATTAAAAGCAACTTTAGATTCGTTAAGGAAACAAAACTATCCTTATTTTAACTTTTCAATTTTCCATGAAAGTTATGATTTAACAAAGTGTGATGAAGAATATGTTTTGTTTCTTGAAGCAGGTGATGAATTAAAATCAGATGCTCTTTCTAGGTTGATTGATGCTACTCGATTTGGGAAAATTGTTTATTCAGATCACGATTTAAAAAAATGGAGAATTCCAGTTCATCCTAAATATAAACCGGATTTTAATTTAGACTATTATCGCAGTTATCCTTATATTGATCATGCAGTTTTAATTAAAAGAGATTTAATTCAACAAAGTAAAGTGACTTATCCTAATCAAGTGATTTATCAAACGATTTTATCAAATTATCATCAAATAAATTTTGTTCATCTACCACAGGTTCTTTTTCATTTGAAGCAAGAAATAGAGTTGAATAAGGATTTTAAATCTATTTTAGAACAACATTATCAAAAAGAAAAAATAGATGTTCAAGTAAAACGGGACGCCCATTTTTATCGTAGTCAATATTGTGATCAAGAAAAAAAAGTGTCTATTATTATTTTAAATAAGGATCATAAAGAGGATTTACAAAAATGTATCAAGTCTATTTTTCGTTATACACGCAAATCAAGTTTTGAGATCATTGTTTTAGATAATAATAGTGATACAAAAGAAATTAAAAGTTATTATGAAGAAATAAATCTATTTGATAATGTTCAAATTATTGAATATGAAGGAGGTTATCATTATTCTAAAATGGCCAATTTTGCTTCAAAATTTGCTCATTATGATTATTTATTGTTTTTAGATAATGATATAGAGATTTTATTTTATGGTTGGTTAGAACAAATTATAGGCGAATGCAAGCGAGAGGATATTGGTTGTGTAGGAATGAAACTGTTATATCCAAACAAAACGATTCAATATTGTGGTACGATATTGACGTATCCTTCAATTATTTATCCTTTTGTAGGAATGGATGAAAACTATCAGGGATACATGTCTAGAGCAAGTATCAAGCAAAATTACAGTGCAATTAGTGGTTCAGCTTTATTGACAAAAAAAGATCTGTTTGATCAATTAAATGGATTTAATGAAAACTATCAAATGTTTTTTAGTGATATTGACTATTGTTTAAGAGTGCAAGAAGCAGGTTATTTGATTTTATTTGACCCCGATGTTACGCTTATTCATCAAGAATCAAAAACATTAAATAGTGAACAAAATCGTTTAGCGATTAAACTGGCTTATCAACAAGATCTAGATTTGCTTTACATAACTTATAAATATTTTTTCCAACAAGGAGATCCTTATTATAATAAAAATTTAACAGAGAACAGAAAGGATTATAGTATAAAGTAGGTGATAAAATGATTAGTATTATTTGTATGTGCCAAAATAAGCGTTTATATAATACGTATTTGGCAACTTCTTTAAAAAAACAAAAAAATTGTGCATATGAATTTTTAATTATTGAACAAGTAGATAAGCATTATCACTCTGCTATCGAAGCTCTGCAAGTAACGATAAAAAAAGCAAAAGGAAATATTTGCTTATTTGTTCATCAAGATGTGGCTTTTGAAGATGATTTTGCTTTATCTAAAATTGAAGAATATTATTTGCAAAATCCAACAGTAGGACTGATCTCATTTGCAGGGGTCAAAGATCAAAAAATATATGGTAATACGAAAACGGGATTACCACCCACGTTGATGACAAATCAACCTTTAAATCAACCAATGGAAGTTGATGGAATAGATGAAAGTATTTTTGCTGTTAAAACAGATACATTAAAAATGTATCCATTCAGTAATTTAGTTTGTGATTCATGGCAACTTTATGGAATTGAGTATGCTTGTTATTTAAAAATGAATAAAAAGGCATGTGTTGTTCTTCCTATTGAAAGTTATCATGCATCTTTTGAAGATGTTCTTAGTGAATCTTATTTTTCAACTTTAAGAAAAATAGCAAAAAAATATCATCATCAATTAAGAACAATTGATACTTTACATTACCGTTGGCCAACACAATCTTTATTTTTAGAAATGAAAATTTATCGAGTGAAAAAGAAAAAAGTCAAAACATCTCTTTAGAGCGTTTAGCTTGCAAAAATAGGACAGTATGCTATCATTATGCGTATAAAGGGGAGGTATAAACAATGAGTTATGATTTTTCAAAAATGACAAATCGGGTGAACACAGGTTCTTATAAATGGGATATTAAAGAAAATGAGTTACCAATGTGGGTAGCGGATATGGATTTTGAAACCGCACCAGAAATTGTAGAAGCTTTACATACACGTGTAGATCATGCTATTTTTGGTTATAATATCGTACCAGAAGAATTTTACACGAGTATTCAAAATTGGTGGGATCGTCGTCATCATTTCAAGATGGATGCTAAGTGGATGATGTTTTGTACAGGAGTCGTTCCAGCAATTTCTTCCATTGTTAGAAAAGTAACAACGGTAGGCGAAAATGTTTTAATTCAATCACCAGTTTATAATATTTTTTATAATTCAATTTTAAACAATGGTAGACATGTTTTATCAAGTGATTTAGTCTATGAAAATGGCGAATATCATATTGACTTTGCAGATTTAGAAGAAAAACTCGCAAGACCACAAACAACATTAATGATTTTATGTAATCCACACAATCCAATTGGTCGTATTTGGGATAAAGAAACGTTACAAAAAATTGGAGATCTTTGTGCTAAACACCATGTCATTGTTTTAAGTGATGAAATTCATTGTGATATTGTTGAATCAGGTAAAGAATATATCCCTTTTGCAAGCGTATCAAAAACAAATGAACAAAATAGTATTACATGTATTGCACCTACAAAAACATTTAATTTAGCTGGGTTACAAACTTCTTGTATCGTTGTTCCTAATCCCGTTTTAAGACATAAAGTAAACCGTGGTATTAATACGGATGAAGTTGAACCAAATAGTTTTGCTATGACAGCTTTAGTTACTGCTTTTACAAAAGGAGAACCTTGGTTAAATGAACTAAGAAGTTATATTGATCAAAATAAGGCAAGAGTTGTTGAATTTGTTCAAGAAAACTTACCAGAACTTCATGTAATAGAAAGTCATGCAACTTATTTAATGTGGATCGATTGTTCAAAGGTTTCAATGGATAGTGTTGAACTTGTTGAATTTATTCGTGAAAAAACTGGATTATATTTATCTGATGGGGCTGAATATGGTAAAAATGGGCGTCCATTTATTCGTATGAATGTTGCTTGTCCTAAGTTACGATTGGAAGATGGGTTAGCACGCTTTAAAGTTGGAATCGAAGCTTATAAACAAAGATAATTTATAAATTGAACTAGAGGTTATAATTAAAAATACCTCTAGTTTTTTTATACAAAAAAATAAGAGCTATCAAAGGATAGCTCTCGAGTCGTAAATTATTTGATTAAAATCTTATTTATTTAATTGATAGAATGATTGATCACCTAAATATTTAGATTCACCATTTAATTCATCTTCGATACGAATCAATTGGTTATATTTAGCGATACGGTCTGTTCTTGATGCAGATCCTGTTTTAATTTGAGCAGCATTTGTAGCTACAGCAATATCAGCAATTGTTGTATCTTCTGTTTCACCTGAGCGGTGAGAAACAACAGCTGTATAATTTGCTTTTTGAGCCATTTCGATAGCTTCTAATGTTTCAGTTAAAGTACCAATTTGGTTGACTTTAATTAAGATAGCGTTTGCTACTCCTTTTTCAATACCAGTTTGAAGACGTTTTGTATTTGTTACAAAGAAGTCATCACCAACTAATTGAACTTTATTTCCTAATTTTTTAGTTAAGTAATCCCAACCTTCCCAGTCATCTTGGTCTAAACCATCTTCGATTGAGATGATAGGGTATTTATTACATAATTCTTCATAGAAATCAACTAATTCAGTAGATGTGAATGATTTATTATTTTCACCTGGTAATGTGTATTTACCATCCTTATAGAATTCTGAACTTGCAACGTCCATAGCTAATTTAACATCTTTACCAGGGATATATCCTGCTTGTTCAATAGCTTCTAAGATGGTTTTGATAGCGTCTTCGTTACTTGCTAAATCAGGAGCAAATCCACCTTCATCTCCAACAGCAGTATTTAAACCTTTTGATTTTAATACTTTCTTTAATGAATGGAATACTTCAGCACCCATTCTGATGGCTTCTTTAAAGCTTGTAGCGCTAACTGGCATAATCATAAATTCTTGGAAGTCAACGTTGTTATCTGCATGAGCACCACCATTAATAATGTTCATCATTGGTGTAGGTAATACGTGAGCATTGCTTCCTCCAATGTAACGATATAATGGCATATTTAAGCTATTTGCAGCACATTTAGCAACTGCTAATGAAACACCTAAAATAGCGTTAGCTCCTAATTTTCCTTTGTTTTCAGTTCCATCGATTTCAATCATTTTATGATCGATTGCACGTTGGTCATAAATGCTTGCACCGATTAATTCTTTAGCGATGCTGTTATTAACATTATCAACAGCTTTACTTACTCCTAAACCTAAATAACGAGATTTATCTCCATCTCTAAGTTCAACGGCTTCATGAATTCCAGTTGATGCTCCACTAGGAACACTTGCACGACCGAAATCTCCTTGGTCAGAAGTAACTTCTACTTCAACTGTAGGGTTTCCTCTTGAATCAAGAATTTCTCTAGCATAAATGCTTTTAATTTTACTCATTTTTTTTCCTCCAATACATAAGTATGCTTTAATACTCCTATGCGACTGAAACACAGGAGTATTAAAATGATTTATTCACATTAGTTAGCTAATACTAACTGTATATAAGTTACCATATGCTAACTTAAAAATCAATACTTTTATTTTCTTTTTTAGTATGTTCTATTTATTCTATTTCATACAAAAAAAGATTAATTGAGTCATTAATCTTTTTTGCTTAAAATAAATTTTTCTAAAGTTTCACTTACTGCACCTTCAAAATAATCTTTTGTTGTAACATAGTCACAAAGATCTTTTATTTCTTGATTAGCACTGCTTACAGCGACACTTAAACCTGCTACTTCTAACATACCAACATCATTATAATTGTCACCAATGGCTATGGTTTGTTCAATAGGGATGTTTAGGTAATTGGCTAGCCATTTTAATCCAGTTCCTTTATTTACCCCTTTTTTATTGAATTCAATATAACGATTAGATGAAGCCGTAATAGTTACCTGTTGATTTAGTAAAGGTTCAATCTCCTTTTTGATGTTCATTAAATAATCCATATTGGTATTTTGATAATTGATTTTAGCTATTCTTTTATTTCTTAAAAATTCTATATCATCATTTTCTAAAATAGTATATTTTGCTTTTTGAGAATTTTTTCGATCGATTTCACTTTGATTAGGATGATAGATATAGCATTCTTCCGTTGTGAAGATAAGCATACATACATCTAGGTTTTTACCATAATCAAAGATTTTTTTCATTAAATCATATTCGAGTCCGTCAAACATCAATTCTCTTGGACCTTTTGTTTCTAGAATAAGTGCGCCATTAAAGCCAATCATATATTCTTGTTCTTGATCATAGATTCCCAGTTCTTTTAATGTGTCGATCGTCATATCGTAACCACGACCGGTACAAGGAACAAATTGAATTCCTCGATCACGTGCTTTTTGGATCATATCTTGATTAATTTTAGGAACATGATGATTTACGAGTAATGTTTCATCTAAATCGGATAAAACAAGTTTATACATTTTGATCACCTCGTCTATTACTTTATCATAAATTTATAAATTTGTATTTTTTTTACAAAAAATGAAATTTTTACTAGCCAAAACTTTTTAAATATGGTATAGTAGTTAATGCAATGGCGGATGTGGTGAAGTGGTTAACACACCAGATTGTGGCTCTGGCATTTCGTGGGTTCGATTCCCATCGTCCGCCCCATTTAAAGTAGAAATGAAGTAACCTCGGTTACTTCTTTTTTAGTATCAAATAAGAAAATGAGGATAAAAAATGATTAAGTTAATTGTGGCGATGGATGAAACAGGGCTGATTGGATCAAACACAGCCAAATCAGGAATGCCTTGGTATAATAAAGAGGATTTAGCCCATTTTAAACAAACGACACTTTACCATGCAATCGTGATGGGAAGAAAAACTTTTGAAAAAATAGATGCCCCATTAGAAAAAAGAAAAGTTCATGTTGTAAGTCATCAACAAGGTGATCCTAAATTACAAGAGGTGATTACCTATTATCAACAAAATAAGCAGGATCTTTATATTTGTGGTGGAGCTCATATTTATCAACAGGCTTTACCTTATGTTGAAGAAATGTTGATATCTATTATTCCTGGTAAACACATAGGAGAGATTTATTTCCCTGCATGGAATGAAAATGATTTTAAATTAGTAGCAACTAGAGATTATGCTACATTTACCTTAAAAAGATATAGGAGGATTACAAAATGATTCGAATTATTATGATTGTTTTACGTTTACTTTATAAATTACCTTATTATTTATTTAATTTACATAAATATAAGGCTATAGATAAATATGATGAAGCAACACGATATAACTTTGTACGATCTTTTTTGAAAGATGTTGTCCATAGTGCAAATGTTGATGTTGTTTGTACAGGCATTGAAAATTTACCTAAAGAAAGTGGTTATTTATTAACACCTAACCATCAAGGGTTGTTTGATCCTGTTATTATTGGTTTAACTCATCCTTTACCGGTTACTGCTGTTGCGAAAATTGAATTAATAAAAACACCGGTTGTTCGAGATATTATTGAAATTTTAGAAGCGAAACCAATGGATCGTAAAGATATTCGAGGATCTTTAAAAATTATTCGTAAAGTAAGTGAAGAATTACAACAAGGGCGTAATTATATTATTTTTCCTGAAGGAACACGTTCTAAACAAGGAAATGTATTATTAGAATTTAAAGGAGGTTCTTTTAAAGCAGCAACGAATGCTAAAAAGCCAATTGTACCCGTAGCCTGTATTGATTGCTATAAAGTTCTTGATCGTAATTCAGTTCGTAAAATCAAAGCACAAGTACATTATCTTGAACCAATCTATTATGATGAATATAAAGAAATGTCTTCTGTTGAGTTAGCACAAATGGTTCAAACAAGAATTCAAGCAAAGATGGATGAAGTTCTAAAATAGAACTTCCTGTTTTTATATGAAACAAAGAAAAATTTTAATTTTAAGCTTTTTAATTTTAATTGTGCTTGTTCTTACTCATCAAGTAGATCGAATCGATCAATTGATTTATGAAAAAATACAGCTTATACAAACACCTTTACTTACTCAAATCATGATTTATTTGACTAACCTTGGTTCTGGTATTTTTTATGCTTTTGTCTTGATTCTTTGTTTTCTTTTTAAACGTAAAGAAACAGCATCTCTTACTCTTTTTATGTTGATGAGTTGTGCTTGTGGGAATTTGTTTAAATATTTGATCCAACGTCCTCGACCTATGGCTATGTTGATTAGAGAAATCAATTATAGTTTTCCTAGTAATCATGCTTTAAATGCAATTGTATTTTATTGGTTATTTGCTTTATGTATTTATCAAAAGAAAGATAAGGTTCAAAAGTTATTGTTTGTTATGCCATTGATTATCGGTTTTACACGGATTTATTTACATGTCCATTATTTTAGTGATGTATTAGGTGGCTTTTTATTAGGTGTTTTGCTTACTAATTACTACATTAGTTTAAATAAGCCAACAAATATGATAAACTATAAACGAGGTGGTAAATGTGATGAAACAGAAATTGAAACAGTATCTTGATCTTTTTCTATTAGCAGCAGCAATCATTGTATTTTATAAAACTTTTGATAGTTTGCATGTTTTTATTGATTTTTTAGGAATGATTTTAAATATATTAACGCCTTTTATTGTAGGAGCAGTATTGGCTTATTTACTTTATCCACTATGTAAACAAATTGAAAAACGACTTGCAAAATCATCAAATGAGAAAATTCGAGAAAGAAAAATGTCTTTAAGTGTTTTTATTGCTTATTTTACTTTTTTGATTATTTTAGTTATTTTATTAATCTATCTTATCCCTGTAGCTATTAATAATATTGTTGAATTTGCGAATAAATCAGGGGATTATTTAAAACAATTTGAAGATATGGTACTTCATTTATTTAAAAATCCAGAAATGAGTAAATATATTCAAAATGTTTTTGAATCGGGCGATTTAACGAAATTAACACCTCTTATTAATATTAATGTGATGGATTATGCTAAAGGTGCATGGAATACAGCAAGTACTTTGTTATCTTGGTTTATGGGAATTGTGATTTGCCCATATATTCTGTTTGAAAGAAAGAATTTACTTAGAATTTTTGATCAAATTGCGGGGTTATTTGTTAAACAAAAATACATTGATTTAACTCATTATTATGGTAAAAAAGTACATGTTATTTTTTCTAACTTTATTTCAGGTAAAGCTTTAGATTCTTTGATTATAGGAATTATTGCTTATATAGGTTTTAGTTTACTTAAACTAAAGTATGCTTTTGTTCTAGCATTAATTATCATGGTAACAAATATGATTCCTTATTTTGGCCCATTTATTGGTGCTGTGCCTGTGGTTTTAATTACAGTTGTAGTTATGGGACCTGTTAAAGCAATTTGGTCAGCACTCTTTATCTTTGCTTTACAACAATTTGATGGATTGATTTTAGGACCAGCTATTTTAGGAGATTCTGTAGGTATTGGTCCATTCTGGATTATTTTTGCGATTACTTTATTTGGTGGCTTATTTGGTTTTATTGGTATGTTTATCGGGGTGCCGCTTATTGCTGTGATTCGTATGTTTATTTTAGAAGGTATCGCCTTTAAAAATAAAAAAGAAAATAAACAAGAGGTGCAATAAGTTAGTTAAAAAATTCTAATCAGAAAATCAATTTTTGAATGGTAAAAAATAGGATATTTACTTACATTGAAAAAAGTGATTTTGAAACAATTTACTAAGTGTTAAAAAATAGGGAAACCTATTTTTTTATTTGTCAAAATTTCTTGACAAATGAAGTAATTAGGTATATTGTTAGCTTGCTAACAATTAGCAAGCGAATGTTTAGGGGGATTAATAAAAATGAGTAGTAGAGAAGATCAACAATATATGAAGATGACACAAACACCCGTTCCTAAATTAATTGTATCTTTAGGAATACCAACAACGATCAGTATGTTGATTACAAATATTTATAATATGGCAGATACTTTTTATGTTAGTCAAATCAGTGTTGCTGCAAGTGGGGCAACAGGAATTGTATTTGCTTTGATGGCAATTTTACAAGCTTTTGGTTTTATGTTTGGTCATGGTGCTGGAAGTAATATTTCAAGACAATTAGGGGCAAGAAAAGTTGAAAGAGCAAAAGTATTTGCTTCAACAAGTTTCTTTTTGGCTTTACTTGCAGGAACGATCATTTTAATCTTAGGAATGTTGTTTTTAGAACCATTAATGTATTTTTTAGGAAGTACGGATACGATTTTAAATGATGCTAAGACTTATGGTATGTTTATTTTAATAGCGGGTCCGGCTATGACGGTAGGTTGTGTTTTAAATAATATTTTACGTTATGAAGGTAAAGCTACTTTTGCTATGATTGGCTTAACAACAGGTGGAATTCTTAATATGTTTTTAGATCCAATTTTCATTTTTGGATTACATATGGATATTGCTGGTGCCGGATTATCTACAGCGATTTCTCAATACATCAGTTCTGTTATTTTACTTATTCCATTTTTAACAGGAAAAACAGTGACAACCATTTCATTAAAACATGTTACTAAAGATTTTAGAGATGTACAAAATATTGTTGTTACTGGATTACCTAGTTTAATGCGTCAAGGATTAAATAGTATTTCAACAACTTTATTAAATACACAAGCCTCTGTTTATGGAGACGTAGCTATTGCTTCTATGAGTGTTGTGGCTCGTTGTGGCAATTTATTATTTAGTTTTGCTTTAGGTATGGCACAAGGATTCCAACCTGTTAGTGCTTATAACTATGGAGCAAAAAAATATGATCGTGTAAAAAAAGCAGCAATTTTTACAATGTGTTTTGGTGTCATTGTTTTAGGTGCTTTATGTATGATTTGTTTTATCAATTCAGAATCGATTATTGCTTTATTTAGACGAGAACCAGAAATTATTTCTATTGGATCGGCGGCTTTAAGATATTTATGTTGCGCTTTATTCTTGCTTCCAATTTCGGCAGTAGGAAATATGTTGTTTCAAAGTATTGGAAAAAGTGGACGTGCTCTATTTTTAGCGAGTGTTCAAAGTGGTTTAGTTTATATTCCATTGCTTGCTGTTTTACCACATTTTATTGGCATTACAGGAATTCAAATTGCTCAACCAATTGCCTATTTTGTTTCAGCATCAATAACACTTCCATTTGTTTCTGCTTTTTTTAATTCGTTAAATAAGAATGATATACAATCCTAGTTTTTCTAGGATTTTTTTGTATACAAAAAAGTGTCACTTTCATAAAGTACACTTTATGAAACGGTATAAAAAAAGAAATTTAGTATTTATAATAAATGGGAAAGTAATCCAAAAGTATCTGTTGACATTTATTTATAAATATGATTAGATAACAAATAGGGATTAACTATTTATATCAAAAAGTGTACTTTATGATTTACGGGAGGTATAAGTGATGAGTGACTTACTAGAATATTTATATCGTAAATTAGATATGCTTTATATGTCTAGTTTTCATACAAAGCAGGTTCACGAAGATGTGTTAAAAGAAATTAAGCAAATATCAGATGAAACATTTACTTTAGAAGCTTGGAATTATTTATTGAATTACATGTTTGAAGATGAAAAGAAATATTTAACGATTGATGAAGTTAGAAAACAATTAGAATATCGAATTTTAGAAAGCCAAAATTAAGTTTTGACTTTTTTTCTTTTCCTTTTTAATGCAGGGGATAAAAGAGTATGGTAAAATAGAGCCGAGGTGAAATTAATGGGCGGTAAAACATACGTTTTGTCCGATCTACATGGTCACTATGAAGTATTTAAAGCTATGCTTAATAAAATTGACTTTGGTGATCAAGATACACTTTACATATTAGGCGATGTGTGTGATCGTGGACCACGTAGTTTGGAAATTTACTTTGAAATACAAAAACATAAAAATATGATTCTACTTAGAGGAAATCATGAAATCATGATGAGAGAATCTTTAATGAAAGATAACGATATTAATTCAAACCCTTATCGTTTATGGCAACAAAATGGGGGGCGACAAACAGTAATTAGTTATCATCGTTATTTAAACAAAAAAAATATAGATGTAGATGAATATACAAAGAGAAGAAGAACTTTTTTTAAGGAAATGATTGATTATATTCAATCTTTACCTTGTTATAAAGAGATACAAGTGAATGGTCAAGATTATTTACTTATTCATGCTGGAATTAATCCTGATAAAACTTTAGAACAACAAAATGAAGATGATTGTGCTTGGATGCGAGAATATTTTTATACTCAAAAAGGATTAGATGGAAAAATTATCATCTTTGGACATACACCTACATGTTTTATATCTGGAAAGAAAAATGTAGATGTTTGGTTTGATCCTGTTTATCATGATAAGATTGGGATTGATGGTGGCTTAGGAAGTTTTAATAAAGGACAATTAAATTGTATTTGTTTAGATACTATG
>URQL01000022.1 GCA_900550005.1 uncultured Erysipelotrichaceae bacterium | reverse complement strand
TAAAAAGATAAAAATAATGCTATAATTTAAAAAAAGGGGATGAGTGTCATGTTTGGTCATTTACAGGTCTATAGTGCCTATAGTTTTCAAGAAAGTACCATGCTCGTAAAAGATATTGTCCAAAAAGCAAAACAACTAGGACAAACTTGTGTTGCCTTAACGGATCAAAATACAATGTATGGTACGATTGAATTTTATGAATGTTGTAAAAAAGAAAAAATTAAACCCATTATTGGAATGGAAACGACTGTAGCGATTAAACAAGAGACGTATCCGTTCCTTCTTTTAGCTAAAGATACTCAGGGATATTATGCTCTATGTAAAATTTCATCTTCGATTCAAATTGATAAAAAAGTCGATATTGAACAAATCGCAACCTATGCAAAACATCTTTACCTTTTAACTCCAGGGCAAAAAGGTTGGATCGAACGTTTAATGGTGAAAGAACTTTATAATGAAGTAATCGAAGCGATGCGTTATTTAAAAAGTTTATTTCAAGATCATTTTTATATTGCTTTACAAGATCATGGTTTCAATATGACAAGACAAAGAAATGAACAATTGATGAGTCTTGCTAAAGGACAAATGATCTCTGTTGTTTGTACAAATCAAGTGTGTTATTTAGAAAAAAAAGATGCATATGCCCTCAATTTACTTCAAGCATCTAAAAATAGTGAAACCTTTGATCGTACACATCAAGTTGCAACAAATGAAAAATATTTCAAATCCACTCAAGAAATGGAATTACTTTTTCCTTTAGAAGTCATTCAAGCAACAAAACAACTTATC
This sequence comes from uncultured Erysipelotrichaceae bacterium, assembly GCA_900550005.1. GTDB lineage: Bacteria > Bacillota_I > Bacilli_A > Erysipelotrichales > Coprobacillaceae > Beduini. Next base: position 14,211 of record URQL01000022.1, on the reverse strand, counting down.
TTAAATCTTAATGTAGAAATCCCTATGGGTGAGTTTCATTTACCCAAATATCCTGTACCTCATCAAGGAAGCAGTGAAGCCTATTTACAACAGCTCTGTTTGTTAGGACTGAAAAAACGTTTTCAAGGGGAAAAAGTTCCTTCTAATTATTTAGAACGTTTAAAAAAAGAATTAAAAGTCATTATTCAAATGCACTATTGCGATTATTTTTTAATTGTTTGGGATTATGTGAAATATGCTAAAACACATGGTATCTTAGTTGGACCCGGAAGAGGATCTGCAGCGGGGAGTTTAGTAGCCTATGTTTTAGGAATTACTAATTGTGATCCTATTGCTTATGATCTTTTATTTGAGCGTTTCTTAAACGAAGAAAGAGTATCTATGCCGGATATTGATATTGACTTTCAAGATGATCGTCGTGAAGAAGTGGTTCGTTATGTTATCGACAAATACGGTCAAGACCATGTTGCGGGAATTGTGACATTTAATACATATGGACCTCGTGTAGCAATTAAAGATTTAGGAAAAGTATTAAAAATTCCTTTAGCACGTTTAGAAAGATTTGCTAGTTTAGTTCCTACCAATCCAAAAATGAAAAAATCAGCTTTACAAATGTACCAAGAAAGTGCTTCATTTCAACTTGAAGTAGACAAGGATGAAAACTATCGTTATTTAATGCCTGCGGTATTTTTAGCAGAACGTCTACCTAAAAATATATCACAGCATGCTGCCGGAGTCGTTTTATCTTCAAAAAAATTAGAAGAATTTGTACCTTTAGCCATTGGACCAAGTGGCTTTGTTGTTACTCAATATTCAAAAGATTACATTGAAAAAATTGGTTTATTAAAAATGGACTTTTTAGGATTAAAAAATTTAACGACCATTGCTCATATTTTACAATTAATTGAAAAAGATACAGGTCAAAAACTACAAATCAATACCATTGATTTAAAAGATAAAGCTGTTTATGAAATGATTGCTAGTGGGGATACTTTTGGTGTATTCCAACTTGAATCTGAGGGAATGAAACAATTACTTAGAAAAATGAAAGTTAATTGTTTTGAAGACATTGTTGCAGCTAATGCCTTATTTAGGCCAGGACCAATGCAAAATATTCCTTTATATTTAGAAAGAAAACAAGGAAAAGTGCCTATTGAAAGTTTGCATCCTGATCTAGATTGGATTTTAAAACCAACTTATGGTATTATGATCTACCAAGAACAAATCATGCAAGTTGCACAAGTCCTTGCAGGCTTTACTTTAGCAAAAGCAGATATATTAAGAAAAGCGATTTCTAAAAAAGAAGTTGCTGTTATGAATAATTTAAAAGATGAATTTATTGAAGGAGCTAAGCAAAAAGGGTACAATAAGGAACTGGCTTTAAAAGTTTATGATTTAATTGAAAAATTTGCTAATTATGGATTTAATAAATCTCATTCTGTGGCTTACGCATATATTGCTTATCAAATGGCTTATTTAAAATACCATTATCCACTTGAATTTTTTGCTTCTTTAATTTCAAGTGAATCCGGTTCTACTTCTAGTAAGCTTTCATTAATACAAGAAGGGAAAAAATACGGTCTTGAGCTCCTTCCACCTTCAATTAACCATTCAACAAATTTATTTGAAGTGGAACAAGGAAACATCCGTTATGCTTTAACAGCGATCAAAAATGTCGGTGAAGCTGCTTATAAAGAAATTGCCACAATTCGTAAAGATGGTGAGTTTAAAGATATTTATGATTTTTTTGTTCGTATTTATGGACATAAAATCAATACGAAAACCATTGAATCTTTAATTGATGCCGGTGCTTTAGACGAATTCAATTTAGAAAGAAAAACCATGAAAGTAAACATTCCGGCCTTACTAGAATACAGTGAAGTAAGTTGTACATTAGGGATTCACGATCAACCCATTTTAAAAATAGAGAAAGAAGATTACTTAGAAAAATTAGAAAATGAAAAAGAGGTCCTAGGTATTTATTTATCTAAGCATCCTCTAGCTTATTATAAAGAAAAAATTGGTTTAAATACTGTACCGATCTTTGACTATCCAAATCGAATAGGACAAAATGTGATCAGTGTTTTAGCCATTCAAAGAACAAAAGTTATTGTTGATAAAAGAGGACAAACGATGTGCTTTGTAAAGTTTTATGATGAAAATGGAACCATCGATGGAACCGTCTTTTCCTCTACTTATGAAGCCTATCAAAAAGAAATTGATAAAGGACATATTTGTTTAGTAGAAGGTAAAATTGAGAATAAAACAGGTTTAAGTTTTATTGTTAAAAAGATTAAAAGAATAAAATAGAAAGGATTTTATATGGAAAAAATAGTATTAATTGATGGAAATTATTGGTTGTTTAGTTCTTACTATGCAACCGCTGCAATGGGCAACTTAATGGTTAATAAAGATGGAATCCCGACAAATGCAGTATTTGGTTTTGCGACACGTTTAGAAAATGTCATTAAACAAAAACCTAAAGCCATTTTAGTCTGTTTTGATGCTAAAGGAAAAACATTTCGAAGTGAAATGCAAGAAGACTATAAAGGAACACGTAAAGAAACACCGGAAGAACTTAAAAGTCAATTTCCGATTGTTCGAGAATTTTTAGATGCTCACCATATTGCCCACTATGAATTAGAAGGGTATGAAGGGGACGATATTATCGGAACCGTATCCACTTGTGCTTTAAAACAAGGCTATCAAGTCGATATCATGACAGGAGATAAAGATATGATGCAATTGATTGATGATCATATCCATGTCTATAAACGTAACACAAAAACAAAATCAGATGATGTTATGACTAAGGAAACTTTTAAAGAAAAATACGATCTTGAACCCGATCAAATGCGTGATTTGCTTGGACTTATGGGAGATAGTGCTGATAATATTCCAGGAATCCCAGGAGTAGGAGAAAAAACAGCTTTAAAGTTACTAAAAGAATACCAAACGATCGAAAATCTAAAAGAACATAGTCAAGAAATCAAAGGAAAAATGGGAGAAAAAATTCGTGCAAATATTGAATTAGGACTTCTATCTAAACAAATCGCAACCATTTTAAGAGATGTTCCTATGGAAATCAATTTAGATGATTATATTTACCAAGGATACGATTTTGATACCTTAAAAGATTTCTATTTAAAATACGATATGCATTCTTTTATTAAAAAAATGAATAAAGAAGCTTCACCTGTTACACAAGAAACAACGATGAACTTTCAAATTGTTGAAAAAATGCCTGAAATTAAGGAAGATAGTGTTTTGTTAGGAGCAATCTATGATCATAATTATCATAAATCCATTGTTTTAGGCTATGCTCTTTATAATGCGACTCAAGCTTATTACATAAGTTATGAAAAGGCTATTGAAGATGAAAGTTTTAAAAACTATCTGCAAGATGAAACTAAAAAGAAAGGAACTTATGATTTAAAAGCACAACTTTTATCGGCTAAATGGAATGGTCTAGAAATTAAAGGCTATGATTTTGATTTACAACTTGCCTCTTATATTTTAAATCCATCACTTAAAGATGAAATGAAATACATTTGTGATTATTATGAATATGATGAACCGATTTATTATGAAGAAGAAGTTTTTGGTAAAGGTGCAAAAAAACATATTCCTGATGACGAATTGCTTGCTAAACATTTGATCAGTAAAGCAAAAGCCATCTATGATTTAAAACAAGAAGTGATCGAACGTTTAAAGACACAAGAACAATATGATCTCTATCAAAATGTAGAAATGCCTGTCGCTTTTATTTTAGCGGACATGGAATTTAATGGGGTAAAAGTGGATAAGGATTGTTTAAAAGAAATGGAAAAAGATTTTAATGATCGTATTTTAGTCCTTGAAAAAGAAATCCATGAGTTAGCCGGACAAGAATTCAATATTGCTTCACCTAAACAACTCGGTGAAATCTTGTTTGAAAAATTACAATTACCTTATGCTAAAAAGACAAAAACAGGTTATTCTACTTCTGTAGATGTTCTTGAAAAATTAAGACCTGTTCATCCTATTGTGGATAAGGTTTTAGAATATCGCGCAATTACAAAATTATTTTCTACTTATATTATTGGTTTACAAGAACAAATTTTTATGGATGGGAAAATCCATACGATGTATAACCAAGCGTTAACTCAAACAGGTCGTTTATCATCAACCGACCCTAATTTACAAAATATTCCTGTGCGCTCTGAAGAAGGACGAATGATTCGTAAAGCCTTTGTACCTAGCTTTGATTACATTGTTTCTTTTGATTATTCACAAATTGAACTTAGAATCCTTGCTCATATGGCAAATGTTACTTCTTTGATCGATGCATTTAATAAAAATGAAGATATCCATTCTAAAACAGCTAAAGATATCTTTGATGTAGAAGAAGTTACTAAAGATCAACGTCGCCACGCTAAAGCCATTAACTTTGGAATTATTTATGGAATGAGTGATTATGGATTAGCTGAACAAGTAGGGGTAAATGTAGCTACAGCAAGAGAATTTATTCAAAAATACTTTGCCACTTATCCAGGGATCAAAGAATATATGGATGGTCAAATCGATTTTTGTAAGGAACATGGCTATGTAGCTACTTTACTTAATCGTAAACGTTATATTCGTGAAATCAATGATAAAAACTATATGGTAAGAGAACTTGGAAAACGTTTAGCAATGAATTCTCCTATTCAAGGAAGTGGTGCTGACATTTTAAAAATTGCCATGATCAAAGTAGATAAGGCGATGAAAGAAAAAAATATGAAATCAAAAATGATCCTTCAAGTTCATGATGAATTGATTTTTGATGTGGTTGAAGATGAATTAGATGAAATGATGAAACTTATTCAAACAAATATGGAAGATGCTGTAAGTTTAAAAGTAAAATTAAAAGCAGAAGGAACTTATGGTAAATCTTGGTATGAATTAAAGTAGGTGAGATCATGCCTGAACTTCCAGAAGTCGAAACCATTCGCCGTACTTTAAAACCACTGATTTTAAATAAAAAAATTGAAGCTATTGAAGTTTTCTATGATCGTATCATTGATGGGGATTTGCAAGAGTTTATTCAAGTATTCACAGGACAAACTTTTAAAGATATTGACCGGGTAGGAAAATATTTAATTTTTAAATTAGATCAAGATGCGTTTATTTCTCATTTAAGAATGGAAGGAAAGTATTTTGTTGTAAAAAAAGAAGAACCTATTCGTAAACATTGCCATGTTATTTTTCACCTTGATCAGGGAATCGATTTACGCTATGAAGATACGCGAAAATTTGGCCGCATGCAACTTGTGAGTCTTGATTATTATAAACAAGAAAAACCACTAAATAAATTAGGTAAAGAACCTTTTGATATTGATCCAAAAGTCTTGTATCAAAATTTAAAAAAGATACGACGACCAATTAAAGAAGTCTTGTTAGATCAAAGTTTGATTCTAGGTATTGGAAATATCTATGCTAATGAAATTTGTTTTAAAATGAAAATCAATCCTAATGCACCAGCTAACCATTTAACTTTAAAAAGAACGAAAGAATTGGTTCAAGTAGCTTGTGAAATTTTAAATGCAGCCATTGAACAAGGGGGAACAACGATCCATACCTTTAGTGCTAATGGAATCGATGGTTTATTTCAAGTTCGCTTAAATGTTCATGGAAAGCAAGGACAACCTTGTCCAATTTGTAAACGTCCTATCGAAAAAATAAAAATAGGTGGACGAGGAACGTATTATTGTAAACATTGTCAAAGAAAAACGTATTAAGAAAGAAGTGAAATTATGATTATTGGACTAACAGGGGGAATTGCTTCAGGTAAAAGCAGTGTCACTCGTTATTTACTAAAACAGGATTATCAAGTTATTGATGCCGATAAAATCGCTCATGATGCTTTAACGATTGATCAGGATTGTATCCATCAATGTCTTGAACAATTTGATTGTTGTGATCAAGAAGGAAATATTGACCGTAAAAAACTAGGAGCAATCATCTTTAATAATCAAGAAAAACAAAAAGCGCTCGAAGCGATTGTTCATCCTTATGTTTTTAAAAAAATGAAAGAAGCTTTACCTAAAGATTCAAAGACGATTTGTTTTTTAGATGTACCCTTACTTTATGAATCAAATATGGATACTTGGTGTGATGAAATATGGGTCGTTTATTGTTGTTTCGATGTACAACTTAAGCGTTTAATGGAACGCAATTCTTTAACAAAAGAGGAAGCCTTGAGTCGAATCCATTCACAAATGGATCTTGAAATCAAAAAAGAAAAAGCAACACATGTGATCGATAATAATGGGGACTATGATCAAACATTAAAACAAGTCGATCAATTGTTGGAACGGTTAAAGGAGAAATAGGATGGAAGAATTACTAAGTATTGATCGTTATCAAGTCTATTTTTCAGGATCTTTATCGCCTTTAAATTTGCGTTCGCTTACTTTACTTTATCAACCTTTGATTGGCTCTAAGGCATATAGTTTATATTTGCTTTTGATCAGTGAAGTTGAAGTATCTAAAGTCACTTCTTTAAAATCAACACATGAGCGTCTTTGTTCCATTACAAACCTTCCTTTACATCAAATTAAAGAATGTTTACGTTCTTTAGAAGCTATTGGTTTAATTAAAACTTATGTCCGTTTTGATCAATCTATCACCCTTTATCGTTATCAAGTTTTACTTCCGTTAGAACCACAATTTTTCTTCAACAATGAATTGCTTAATGTATTGCTTTACCGTACATTAGGTGAGTTAGAATACGATCGTACCCGCTTTTTATTTCAAGTTGCAAAAATGGATAATAATGAAGATGAAATCACGGCTAAATTTGATGATGTCTTTTATATTGATCCAACCAGTCAAGAAGGAAGTCAAGTTTTAAAACAAAAGAGTGAATATCGTAAGAGTCAAACTCAAAGTCCGATTATTCAATACGATATGGATTTATTTTATCGGGAACTTCAATCTTTACAAATTCCTAAGCGCTATATTTTACCTAATATTGAAAATAAAATTAAACAATTAGGTGTTGTTTATCATATCAGTGGGCAACAAATGGCTTTGCTTGTATCGGAGTCCATTGAAAATGAACAAGTTGATTTAGAAGTCCTCGCAAAAAAAGCGCGTTCTTATTTTGAACTTGAAACACCGACTTCTTTTAAACGAATTTATCATAATCAACCGATTCAATACAGTCAAAAAAACAATGAAAATAGTGCGAAATCAAAACATATTCATCAATTAGAAACATGGTCTCCTTATAAATTGATTGAAAAAAAACAAGGAGGAAAACCTGTTCGAAGAGATCTACAAATTGTCGAAAATTTAATGACAAATTTAAATCTAGAACCAGGTGTAGTCAATGTTTTACTTGAACTTTCATGGGCACAAAATGATGAAAGAATCGTTAGAAGTTTTATTGAAAGTATTGGTGCAACATGGAAAAGAAAAAACATCCATACGGTGAGTGAAGCCATGCAAGAAGCTAAAAATTATATTAAATATAAGAAACAAGGACAATATCAAAATGATATTATCCCGGATTGGTTCAAAGACCAAAAAGCAGAAGAAACTTTACAAACAACCACAAATACTTCTACGTCATCTGATGAAATCAGTGACCAAGAACTTCGTGAACTATTGAAAGACTTATAGAGGAGGGGCTTTATGAAAAAAATAGGTGATGTCGTTAAAATGCCACAAAATTTAGCACAAACAAAAAAAGAAAGTATTGACGAATTATGTCAAGATGCACGTATTAAAGCTTTTATGCAAAAAGAGGGGCTAACACGTCCAATGATGGATGATTATTGGATTGAACTTATTAATTACCAAGAAGATTACATACAATGTTTAAATTGTCCAGGATTAGATCGTTGTCCTAAAAATACAAAGGGGTACCAAATGCTCCTTCATTTTAATGGAGATCATTTAGCTTTAGACATGACACCTTGTGATAAACAAGAAGATTACATGGCAAAACTTGAAGCTTTACGTTTGATTGAACCTTGTAATATGCCTAAATCATTATTTGATTTAAAGTTAGAAGATGTCGATCTACAAGGACGTAAAGATGTTTTACTTGCATGTCGTAAAATTATCAGTTCATTGTCTTCTAAAGGTTTATTTCTTTATGGCCCAATGCAAAATGGAAAGACAACGATCATGGCCTCTTTGATCTATAAATTTGCTTCTAAAGGGATTCCTTGTGCTTTTATCAATGTTCCTACATTAATCGTTGAACTAAAAGAACAATTTTCCCAAGATAATAAATCCAATATCCTAAATGAATTAAAAAGTGTAGACATTCTTGTTTTAGATGATATTGGTGGAGAAAATGTAACGGCTTGGTCACGCGATGAAGTTTTAAATTCAATTTTGTCAGAACGTGCTTTAAGAAAACTACCAACCTTTTTTACGAGCGTTTATTCTTTTGATGAATTGAAACAATATTATGTTTTAACAAAGCAAAAAGGGGATACAATTAAAGTAGAAAGATTAGTCGAAAAGATGAAAGCGGTTAGTGTACCAATCGAACTGAAATCAGATAAATATAATTCGTAAAAATGATTTGAAAGTGTTGAAAAAACTAAAAATCATGCTAAAATAGTCAATGTCAAGAAAAGTCAAAAAAGAAAGAAAAAGTAAGTTCAGAAATGCTTACTTTCGCTTTCAATCTTTCATGTGATTTTTAAAACATGATAAAAGACTTTTGGCAAAATCGGATATTTACGAAATCATTCGTTAAATATAAATATAGATAAAGGAGAGAAAAAAATGCAACCTGTTAAAAATACTAAAATGGTATGTACTATTGGTCCTGCTTCAGAACCAAGAGAAATTTTAGAAAGCTTAATTGATGCTGGAATGAATGTAATGCGTCTTAACTTTTCACATGGAGATTTTGAAGAACATGGTGGACGTATTAGAACAGTTAAAAAAATTAAAGAAGAAACTGGTAAAGAAGTAGCTATCTTATTAGATACTAAAGGTCCTGAAATCAGAACTGGAGAATTCGAAGGTGGAGTTACTCAATTCACTAAAGGTCAAACTTCTGTAATCTGTTATGAAGATGTTGTTGGAACAAGCGATCGTTTCTCAATTACATATAAAGATTTATATAAAGATGTTATTCCTGGTGGAGTTATCTTAGTAAATGATGGTCAAGTTGAATTACGTGTTGAAAAAGTAGAAGGTAAAGATATCGTTACTACTGCTTTAAATGACGGTGCTGTTAAAAATAAACGTGGAATCAACGTTCCTGGAATTAAATTAGGATTCGATTATTTATCTGAAAAAGATATCGGAGATATCACTTTTGGATGTGAAATGGGAATCAACTATGTAGCTGCTTCATTTGTAAGACGTGCTGATGACGTTAAACAAGTAAGAGCATTATTAGAAAAAAATGGACGTCCTGATGTTCAAATCATTGCTAAAATCGAAAATAGCGAAGGTGTTGAAAACATGGATGAAATCTTAGAAGTAGCTGATGGAATCATGGTTGCTCGTGGAGATTTAGGTGTTGAAGTTCCTGCTGAAGATGTACCATTAATTCAAAAAGAATTAATCAAAAAATGTAACGCTTGTGGTAAAATTGTTATTACAGCAACTCAAATGTTAGACTCTATGCAAGTTAACCCAAGACCAACTCGTGCTGAAGTATCAGACGTAGCTAACGCTATTTTTGATGGAACTGATGCAATCATGTTATCAGGAGAATCTGCTCAAGGTGATTACCCATGGGAAGCTGTTTCTACAATGGCTAGAATCGCTAAAAAGACTGAAACTGCATTAGATCATGGTTCATTATTTAGAAAAGCTGAAAGAACTGCAAAACATGATGATACTGATGAAGCAATTTGTATGTCAGTAGCTGAAATTGCTAATAAATTCAATGTTGCTGCAATCGTAGCATTCACTGAATCTGGACGTACTGCTCAAAGAATTTCAAGATATCGTCCTTGCTGCCCAATTATTGCTGCTACTCCTCATGAAGTAACATTAAAACGTTTAGCAATTAACTGGGGTGTTCATTCTGTAATTTGTGACCCAATCACTAAAACAGATAGCATGGTACCTTATGCAATCGAATTAGCTAAAGACTTCGGTGTTCAACCAGGTGAAAAAATCTTAGTTACTGGTGGAAACCCAGGACAAACAGGTTCAACTAACTTCTTAAATTTAGTTGTTGCAGTTAAATAGAAAATAAAAAATAAGACGAGAGCAATAAAGACGACGCTTTCGTCTTTTTTATTTTACTAAATTATGGTAAGATAAACATGTTGTGAGGTGATGAGATGGAAAGGTATACAGTGTTTGATGTGGAAACAGCCAATCGTCATCCTAGTAGTATTTGTGCTATTGGTTTATGCGTGGTTGAAAATAATAAGGTCATTAAAACTTTTTATTCAAAAGTAAAACCTGTTCCGTTTTTAGTTGAAAAAGGAAATTATAAAATACATCACTTGTCTTCAAGAAAACTTTTTTATGAACCTACATTTGATGAAGTCTGGAAGCAAATCCATACTTATTTTGAAAATACAATTATTGTATCTCATAATATTCAACAAGACAGTTTACTTCTTCAAGCTGTTCTTGACTACTATGGATTAGATTATCCAAATTGCTTAATGTCATGTAGCTATATTTTATCAAAAAAACTTTTACCGGAATGTCCGGCTTATAAATTGGATGCCATTGCTAAATATTTTAGTTTAAAATTTGAACATCATCATGCTTTAGAAGATGCCATGATGTGTTTTCGAATCCTAAAAAAAATTAAGACGCGTTACCATGTTAAAGAATTAAATGATTTGCATGAAATGCTCCATTTAGATTATGGAAAAATGGCACCCCATTACTATCGTAATATCTTTGGTAGCGATATTGAGCGAAATCAACAATGGACTTTAGAAAATGAAAAAGATTCAAGTCATTTCTTATTTCATCAATGTCTTTTTTTAGATTCTTTACCGCCACGCTATTCCACTTCAACAAAAGAGTACATTGAAAAACATGGTGGATTTATTCAAGAAAAAGTCAATCGAAATACACATTACTTGATTCATTCAAATAAACGAGGATCTAAAAATTATAAAAAGGCACTCGAACTTATTGATGAGGGGCAAGATATTCAATTTCTATCAATTTATGATTTTATCAAGCAAACAAAATTAAAGGGGGAAAAATAGAATGAAGAAAGGTCTACTACTAGGATGCGTTTGTCTTTTGTTAGTCGGGTGTTCAAGCTCACCTAAGGAAGAAAAGCTTTATAATGATGGGGATTATATTGGAGTAGGCGCTGGAATGTGTGGAAGTATTCAAGTTCAAGTTCATATTGAAGAGTCTAAGATTCAATCTATTCAACTTATTAAAAGCAGTGAAACCCATGCTTATCAACAAGAAGTAGAAGAAAAACTCATTCCTAAAATTATTGAAAAAAATTGTTTAGAAGGAATAGATGAAGTAACGGGCGCTACTGAAACATCAAAAGGGGTTCTTACAGGTGTAAATGTGGCTTTAGGACAAGCAAAAATAAATCAAGGAGTAGAAAATGAATAAAAAATTAAGAAAATTAGTCTATTTAGCAATGTTTACCACCCTAGCGGTGGCTTTACATATTTTTGAAGGGGCCTTAGCCATCCCTTTACCTAGTGGAATCAAACTCGGATTTGCTAATATTGTGGCATTAATTGTAATTGAAATTTTTTCGGCTAAAGATATGGTCGTTGTAAATTTTTTACGCGTTATTTTAGCAGGATTACTTGGAGGAAGTATTTTTAGTTATCCTTGGTTTATTTCACTTGGAGGTGTAATTTTAAGTTCGTTAGCGATTATGATCTGTAAACGTTGTTTTGATTTACCAATCGTTTCTTTATCAATCATGAGTGCGTTATTTCATGGAATAGGACAGATCATCGTGGTTGTTTATATTTATCAATCTTTAGCGATTGCAAGTTGGATCATTGTTTTGTTTGCATCTTCTATTCCAACAGGCATTTTTACAGGGATGATTGCATCTACTTGTTTACATTATTTGAAAAATAGAATAAAATGTTAAAAAAGGGGGAGGCATCATGAATTATTTTATTTTAATCTTAATGTTGGTTGATTTGGTTTTTGTTTTGTTATCTTTACTTGTGATGACACATAAAAAAGAAAGCATAGCTAATTCAAAAGCTTTAGCGATTTATCATTTTATGACGAAATTAACCGTTTTATTACCATCATTTTGTTATGTATGGTTACTTTATGGTTATCTTTACAATATTGTTTATACATTAAATGATCGTGTTTATTTTGGGGTGGTTGCCTTTTATATTTTCTATTTGATTTTTATAGGACTTTATCTTTATGTTCAAAAAAATCAAAGAAAATTAAATATGGTAGTAGTTGGTGTTTTAACTTTTGTCAATTTATATGCTACTTACTACATCATTAAATATAGTTTTATGGTTGAGAAGTTTTTACCTAAAACAAATACACATCATGTTTATGGATTAGGACTTACAATGGGACATGTTTTTATGATTGCTTTAGGTATTCTATCTGTTTTAGGATTTGTTGTTGGGTATGTCTATGGACATTATAATCGTTATGAACTTACAAACTAAGGTCGGTTAGACCTTTTTTTTCATATTTTGTAATTTTCTTCAATTTTAATGTGAATTGGGCTAAAATAAACAAAGCAAGATAAAGGGGGACAAAAGAATGAGAAGATTAGGGATTTCAATTTATCCAGAACATTCAACTAAAGAAAAAGATTTTGCTTATATGGAAATGGCAAGTAAATTAGGATTTACACGTATTTTTACTTGTTTACTTTCAGTAAATAAGCCTAAAGAAGAAATGATGCAAGAATTTAAAGAATACATGGACAAAGCACATGAACTAGGATTTGAAGTTGCTGTAGATACAAACGGGGCTGTATTCGAACATTTAGGGGCAAAACCAAATGATTTAAAACCATTTCATGATATGGGGGTAGACATTGTTCGTTTAGATGTATCTTTTGGTGCATTTCTAGATGTTTTAACAACACAAAATCCATATGGATTAAAAATTGAATTTAATGGATCAGGGCCTTCTGATAATGTTGAAAACATGTTGAAACTTGGAGCTAGAAGAGATCAAATGTTGATTTGTCATAATTTCTATCCAGAAAAATATACAGGACTTGATTTTGATTTATTTATGAATTTATCTAAAAGATGGAAAGAATTAGGATTTACAACAGCTGCTTTCGTTTCTTCAGCAAATGATCCAACATTTGGACCATGGGAAGTTTATTCAGGATTACCTACGATCGAATTACACCGTCATTTACCAATTGATGTCCAAGCTCGACATTTATTTGCTACAGGACTTATTGATGATGTGATCATTGGTAATGCTTATGCTTCTAAAGAAGAATTAGAAGCTTTAAGTAAAGTGGATTTAAATGTCAGTGAAATGACGATCGTTTTAGAAGATACGATCAGCAAAGAAGAAGAAAAAATCTTATTTGAAAATACTCATGTAGGACGTGGAGATTATTCAAGCTACATGATTCGTAGTTCTGGAACACGTGGGTTATATCGTGAAACAGCCATTCCTTATGTTAAAAAAGAACAAACACATTTTAAACGTGGAGATGTTGTTATTGTTAATGATAATTTAAAACATTACCGTGGTGAAGTTCAAATTGTTTTACAAGATATGGAAAATGATGGAGAACGTAATTTAGTTGGTCATATTGATGAAAAAGAATTGATCATCTTAGACCAAATCAAACCTTGGCAAGCATTTAAATTTATTAAATAGACTCTATGATTACATAGAGTTCAGACTGTTGACAAAGTGACTGTTTACAGTCTTTTTAAAATCTGATAGAATATCTGTGGCAGAAACGTACTTCATAAACCCAAAAATAGTCGACGTTTCTGCCATTTATTATGCCAAAAATGATATAATTATAGAGGGTTTATGGAGGATATCACAATGGCAATGACTAACAGAAACAATGCAAAACTAGATTGTATGATTTATTATACATTAGATGAATTAGTACCACAGGATCATTTGGTTCGTAAGATGGAGGAAGCTCTTGATTTTCGATTTATTTATTCGAAAGTTCAGCATCTTTACAGTCGTCACGGCAGACCGAGTATCGACCCTGTGGTTCTTTTTAAAATGCTTATCATAAATATCGTGTTTGGAATCAATTCTATGCGCAAG
>URQL01000021.1 GCA_900550005.1 uncultured Erysipelotrichaceae bacterium | reverse complement strand
TTCTAGTACTTCTTTAGGAATACGTGCATCTCCAGAGAAAAATTCAGTACATGATTTTGAAACAATTTTAAATAAATTCTTCAATCCTTCTTTATTTTTAACTAAAACCGTAGCGTGATATGGGAAAACAAGTTTATAAGTACTCATTGTTTGTAATGAATTAAGTTCATCTAACGAATAAATGTTCTTATTTTCAATCGCATCCTTAATTAACATGTTTAAAACACTGCCTAAAACTTCTGCATCATAATCTGCCCTATGGGCAACTTCTTCATCATAAGAAACTTTATAATATCTTGCAACATTACCTAAACGATAGGATTTCATAGGTTTTAATAAAGCACGAGCTAAAGGCAAAGAGTCAATATAAGGATTTTGAATTTCTTCAATTCCAAATTTTTTACAACATTCATTCAAAAAGCCTACATCAAATGTTGCATTATGAGCAACGATAATATGATCGCCAAAAAATTCTTTGATTTCAGGTAGAAGTTGATCGATCGTTGGTTGATCTTTAACCATTTCATTTGTAATGTTTGTTAAAGAAGTGATTTTAGCACTGATCGTCTTACCTGGATTAACAAAGAATTGCTTTCTTTCTAATACTTCCCCATTTTTGATTTTAACCGCACCAAACTCAGTAACACCATCATGAACGACGGATAATCCTGTTGTTTCTAAGTCAAAAGAAACATAAATTGCATCACGCAATAATTCTTTACGAGGATGGTGGACAATGTGTAAAACTGGATCGACCATATTAACTTCGCAACCATAAATCATCTTAATATTCGCTTTACTTGCTGCCCCTTGTGCTTCAGGGAAAGATTGAACATTTCCATGATCCGTAATAGCAATCGCCTTATGTCCCCATTTGGCTGCTTGATTAATATAATCACTAACATTTGCAATACCATCCATAGTAGACATTTTAGAGTGCATATGTAATTCAACACGTTTGGTAGGTGCATTATCCATTCTTGCTTGTGGAGCAGAAATAAGTTCAACACGGTTTGCCATCATAATCGTTTCTCTAGCAAAGCTATCGTATTTCACTTCTCCTTGAACTTTTACCCAAACTCCTTTTTTAACTTCGTTTAAAGTATCCAAATCAATACGTGCATTTTCAAATCGTTTGCAAATAATTGAATCAGTGTAATCTGTTAACCAAAAAGATTGAATATGTTTTCCAGAACGGATTTTGGTCAATTCCGTTTTAAAAACGTAACCTTGAATACTTACATTAGGTAAATCACCACTAATTTCATTTAAACGTAAAGAAATAACATCATTGAACTTTTTCGAATTATAAGGAACAAATTTAGTATCTTTTTTTACAGGGTTACTCACTGTATTATTTGAAGCCACATATTTGACTTCTTTTAAATGATCTTGTTCCATTTCATCAAGTATTTTTTGATATTCTTCATTTTCTTTGTTTACAATAAAATCAATGTATAAATCAATTCCTAATGTCTTAAAAAATTGATTTAAAATTGGTCTTAAAGGTTCTAAAGAATTAAGTTGAATATCATTAACAAGTTCAACTTTTAAAAGATCACGATCTAAAGAAATATGTGTTGGTTCTACTGCACCAAGCTGTGGATATTTTGTTGAATATTTTTTACAAAAATAAGTGAAATAATGGGCAACATCATCTTCACGATAAAAAAGTTTTTCAAGTTCAAATTGAAAGTGACAAGGATAAGGAAAACGATCTAAATGTGAAATCAATTTAACATAGTCATCATAATTTAATAAAGAATTTTGTTTAATATAAAAATAGAATTCGTCTTTTTCAATAATTACTTTCGTTATTTCACTTTCTTTTAGCTGCTCACTATCTTCTAATTCAAGTTGTTGTAATAAAATTTGCATTTTATCCAACTTTCTCACCTCCCAAAAAAATAAGCACATCGTGCTTATTAAAATAATTTAATGATATCATTTAAAGTTACAAAAATCATTAATCCAAACACTAAAGCAAGTCCTGCTAATTGTAAAGCATATCTAAATTTAGTTGGGACTTCATGACCAAGTATTTTTTCAACGATTGCAAATAAAACTTGACTTCCATCTAATCCAGGAATAGGAAGCAAGTTAAAAATACCAATATTAATTCCTAGCATGGAAACAAGTAAGAAAATATTTGCAATTTGTCCAGATTTTGTGACTTCGCCTACAACTTGGTAAATTCCGACAGGTCCTGATAATTGAGAAACTGTTTGTTTAGAATCCGTAATAAGTTTACCTAATGTTGAAAAGACAAGCATTGAGCAACGTCCAAAATAAGAAGTTCCATATTGAATACTTTCTACAAAATTTAATTTACGATAACTTGGTGCAACGCCTAAATAATAATTCCCGGTACTTTCATTATAAGTCGCTTCAACCGGTAATTCATAAGTTGCTTGATCTCTTGTTAAAGTGACTTTTAAAGAAAGAGTATCTCCTTCATAATGATTACTCTCTTTATTTAATGCAACTTGCAAATCACTATAAGAACCAATTAAAAATTGTTGATTGGTATCGACAACGGTAATTTTATTTAAAGTATCTTCTGCTTGAATACCCGCAATCATAGCAGGAGAATTTTCAACAACTTGTGAAATCGTTGGTGAATTCGTTTGAATTGGAATAGCAAAAGCATAGACCAAAACAATAATAATATAAGCCGAAACGAAATTCATTACAATTCCTGCTAGAAAAACACAAATTTGTTTCCATGTAGCTATCCCTTTGATCGTTCTTTCAAAAGGAATATTTTTCATTTCTTCATTCTCTTCTTGATCTACTTCTCCAGCCATAGCCACAAAACCACCGATAGGAAGGGCACGTAATTCATATTCTGTCTCACCTAATTTTTTTGAGATGAGTTTTGGTCCCATTCCTATTGAGAATTGACCACAATAAACGCCAAAATTTTTCGCAACAATAAAATGTCCAAATTCATGAATCGTTACGATAAATCCTAATACTAAGATAAATACAATAAAAACTAAGATTTCTTGCATGAAAGACCTCCTACTTCATCTAATACATGTTGTCTAGCCCATTTATCAATTTCAAGTAATTGTTCTAAAGAAGGATCGTCAACCCATTCATGATCACGTAAAGCATGTTCAACACAAGTTTCAATTTGCAAAAATTCAATTTGATCATTTAAAAATAAACTAACCGCTTGTTCATTTGCACCATTTAAAACACAAGGATAACTTCCACCTTTCTTACCTGCATCATAAGCCATTTTTAATGCAGGATAACGATTAAAATCAGGTTCTTTAAAATGTAAAGAGACGATCTTTGCTAAATCTAATTTTTGTGAACCATGAATTTCTATACGTTTAGGATAAGTTAAGGCATATTGAATCGGTAAACGCATATCAGGTGTACCAAGTTGTGCCATGACGGCAGTATCTTCGAATTCCGCCATTGAATGAATAATACTTTCAGGATGAATATAAACTTGAATGTGATCATAATCGACATTAAATAACCAATGTGCCTCAATCACTTCAAATCCTTTATTGAACATGGTTGCTGAGTCAATCGTAATTTTAGCTCCCATTGACCAATTAGGATGATTTAAAGCTTGTTGCTTTGTTACACCAACAAGTTCATCACGTGATTTATCTCTAAAACTTCCTCCTGAAGCCGTAATAAGTAATCGATCAACAGCTCCATGATCTTCACCATTTAAACATTGGAATATCGCTGAGTGTTCACTATCTACAGGGAGTAAAGCCACCCCATTTTCTTTAGCAAGTTTAGTAATTATATGTCCAGCTACGACTAATGTTTCTTTATTGGCTAAAGCAATGTCTTTTTTTAGTTTGATAGCTTCAATTGTTGGAACAAGTCCAGCAAAACCAACAACAGCATTTAAAACAACATTCACTTGTTCAAGAGTTGCGATTTTAACTAACCCGTCTTGTCCATAATAGATTTCAATATTTGGATACTCTTTTTGTAACGTTAAAGCATCTTCTTTTTCAATAACACTTACATAACGAGGATAAATCGTTTCGATCACTTCTTTTAATTTTTCAATATTTCTACCAGCTGAAACACCGATAACTTCAAAAAGATCTGGATGAGAAACGACAACATCAACCGTTTGCATTCCAATTGATCCAGTTACACCTAGAATACTTATTTTTTTCATTCGAATCCCCTCCTAAAATAAATATGCAACAATACTTAAAAATAAAGCAAATACAACACTATTAAATAATAAACTATCAATACGATCTAAAATACCCCCATGACCTGGTAATAAATTAGAAAAATCCTTAATACCATAAAAACGTTTTACACTACTAAAAGTTAAATCACCTACTTGTGCAGTAAATGTTAGAATGAAAGCTAAAACCACACAAGAAACAAAAGATAAGTCAATTGGATAAAAATAAACATAAATAGAAGCAATCAAAGTCCCAAAAAGGACTCCACCAATCGATCCTTCAATCGTCTTTTTAGGTGATAAACGTTCAATTAATTTATGTTTACCAAATTTGACACCAGCAAAGTATGCCCCTGTATCACTTCCATAAGTTGCTAAAGCAATAAACAATATAGAAGGTAAACCATAAGTTAAACGAATATTTAAAATACAATGTAATCCAATACATACAAAACTTACAAATCCAAGTAAGAAATTTACTTTTCCATTATCTAAACAATCAAAAAATAAGTTTAATGTAAATAATACAACAGCAAAAAGCATGAATACAATAGAATTCATAAAAAATCTTGATGTGTCTAAAAATACAACATAATACCCATAAGTGTAAACAAGTAGATCAAGTAAAATAAACCACTTTGGCTTACGAATAATTTTTAATAATTCATATAAAGCACAACCTAAAATAATTGCAATCAATAAACGAAATAAATTACCACCAAGAATAGCTATTGGAACAACAATAGCTATCAGGATAAGTGCAGTGATGATCCTTTGTTTCATTATTTAATTCCTCCATATCGACGATCGCGTTTTTGATAGATATCTAAAGCTTTATAAAATTCTTCCACGTCAAAATCTGGCCATAATACATCTGTAAAATACATTTCCGCATAAGCCATTTGCCATAACATAAAATTAGATAAGCGACATTCACCACTTGTACGGATCATATAATCTAATTTAGGTAAATCAGCAGACATTAAATAACTTTCAATTAGAGATTCATTGATTTCATCTAATTCAATTGTTCCCTCTTTTACATCTTTAGCAATGTTTTGCATAGCTTGTGTCATTTCATCTAAAGAACCATAAGCTAAAGCAAAGCATAAAATCATCCCTGTATTATTTTTAGTTTGTTCTACAGCATCTAAAATAACTTCAGAAGCAAAGCTTGGTACCATATCTATGTTTCCGATATATCGAACTTGAATATTATTTTCCATGAAATCTTTTAAATACGTTTTAAAAAATTCTTTTGGAAGTCTAAATATGAAATCGACTTCTTCTTTAGGACGCTTAAAATTTTCTGTAGAAAAAGCATACACCGTCATGGCTTTAATTCCAATTTTATTCGCTTCTAAAGCAAGTGAACGAATATTTTTAGCTCCTTCATGATGTCCATAAGTTCTAGGCATTCCTCTTTTTTTAGCCCAACGTCCATTACCATCCATAATAAAAGCAACATGACGTGGTAGTAATTCTTCAATTAATTCTATTTCTTGATTGTCTTTCTTTTTAAAAAACATATTCTTACACCTCACAATTAAGCTCATTATAGCATAGTTTAATCTTATACACAAAGTAAAGTCACTTTATTTTAAGTAAAATTGAAGATAAAAAAAGATGAATCTTGCGATTCATCTTAAAGACCAATTAGTGTCCGTTTACCATTAAATCCATAACAACTGGATCTTTAGAACCTACACCTTTAGCTTTTAATTCAGCGATTTTATCAGCGAATTGTGGTAAGTATTTTTCATGTGCAACTAATAATTCGTCTAATACAGTTTGAGCAACATGTCCATGTTCTACTTGTGGGTTCATTTCGAATGCAGCTAAAGCCATACCGTAGTTACCAGTAATTGCAGCTTCGATTGTACATTCTTCCATAGCTTTCATTAATTGTACCCAACCTCTTTCAGATGGTGCAAAATGTCCCCAAGTTAATGGCATAGCTCCCTTACCAGTAATGATTGAAGAAATTTCTACGATACAATCATATGGTAAGTCAGCGATAGCTCCGTTGTTTTGAGTAGATACAACCATGTGAGTTCTCTTATCATTATAGATAGAGTTGATACATTCACAAGCAGCATCTGAATAGTGAGTTCCACCACGTTTAGTTAATTGTTCTGGTTTGTAGTTTAAGTTTGGATCTTTATATAGTTCGAATAATTCAGCTTCAGTAACTTTAACTTGTTGAGCACGAGTACCTACAGTATTGAATTCTTCTAATCCATGTTTTAACATTTCATCATGCATATAATAATATCTATGGTATCCACATGGAATTAATTGAATTTGTTTCATGTGATCTTTTAAGAATTTTACATCATGAATGTTAGCTGGAGTACCATCTTCAACATCTTTGTACATATTATCAATAATTTTATCAGTTAAATCATTTCCTTGTTGATCAGTTACTTTATGCCAATGGAAGTGGTTTAAACCAGCGAATTGGTGAATACATTCTCTTTCAGTTAAACCAAACATTGGTGGTTCGCTAAGTAATGCTCCAACAGGAACGTTACATAAACCAATACATTTTTTCCATCCACCGTGTTTAATAACAGCTTCAGTGATCATTCCAGATGGGTTAGTGAAGTTAATTAACCATGCATCAGGGCATAATTCTTTCATATCTTCAACAATTGATAAGATTACAGGTACAGTTCTGAATGCTTTAAACATACCACCAGCACCATTTGTTTCTTGTCCTAACATACCATGAGAGAAAGGAATTCTTTCGTCTTTAATACGTGCATCTAATAAACCAACACGGAATTGAGTTGTAACGAAGTCAGCTCCTGGTAAAGCTTCTCTACGATCTAAAGTTAAATGAACTTTAACATCATATGGAGATGCATCCCACATACGTTGAGCCATTGCACCAACGATTTCTAATTTTTCTCTACCATCTTCGATATCTACTAACCAAATTTCTTTGATTGGTAATTCTTCATATCTTTTGATGAATCCTTCCATTAATTCTGGAGTATAACTACTACCTCCACCTATTGTAACAATTTTTACAGGTCTTTTTTCCATTTTCTTTCCTCCTAAATTTTTTCTACGTGCTCAGTATACATGAATTTTTCTTAAAAACCTCTTTTTTACAAAAATTGAAAACGTTTAACATAATTTGAAATTAACCTTGGTAGCCAATCCCTTGATAAAGCATTCCATAACGAATATAGACGACATTTAAAGCGGCCAAAAAATTAATACTTCCAGATAAAGAAGAATCGGTAAATTTACTTTCCATCCCTTCAATAAAATAATATTCATCAACTAAATCTAAATAAGGGGATTTATGATTACTCGTAATCAAAAGAATCGTACAATTCTTTTGATTTAAAAAATCTAGCATTCCCTTTATTTGTTCACTATTAGCCGAAACAGACAAAACGATTGCCAAACTATCTTGATCTACTACACTGTATTTTAAATCTTCTTCTCCTCGACTTGTAAAAGAATAAATAAATTTACCTAACTTCATAAATTTCATTTGTATATCATTAGCTACGATTTTAGAGAACTGATAACCAAAAAAGTGCACTTTTTTGGCTTCATAAATACGAGAACAAATACGATCTACATCATGAATATTCATTAATTGATTCATTTTTAATGATTCAATCGTTAAATCATAAACTTTGTCAACAAGTAATTGAGGTTGTTTCATAATACGATCATATTCTTCTTGTTCAAAACAAAGCTCTTTATTTGCTTTTAATAAAGCTTCTTTGATTTCATGTTTAAATTTTATAAAATTTTCAAATCCAAAATAACGACAAAATCGACTAATGGTCGCTATTGAGGTATAGCACATATCCGCTAATTCATTTACAGATTTTGTAATACCACTAAAGCAATATTATAATTCATATCTCTTCTATTAGATGTATCTATAAAACAAAGTAAATTATAGATAATATCGACTTCATGCATAAAGCATCCCCCTTACTACTTGATTACTTATATTATACTTTATAACACCTTTTTTTAAAAGTAGAAACAGCAAAAAAGAATGCCTTTTCATTAGCATTCTTTATCTTTTATATTGGTAAAGCAAAGAGTTCTTCATCAAACCAGACTTCATCTTTTAAAACATAAGTTCTTCTCACATAATAATCTTGCTTTTTATCTTTATAACTCATCGTAAGACGCATTCCATTTTGAATAAAATCATCATTTTCTTTTACAGGGAAAACCGGTCCAATACGTAATTGATGTTCTTTTCCATCTGCCCATATATCAATTTTATTAGGTACTTGCCCATCTTTAAATAAATAAGAATTTGGATAAATGATAGTTCCATTATTAGTAGTAATATAAAACTCTAAATCTTCTAATACATTTCCTTTTGTTTCTTTATAGGTAAATAAATATTCAGCAAACAATTTTCGATGATTTGATGTGTATTCCAATCCCCATTCATTTAATTTAATATCTAACCAAATAGAATGATAACCATTTTGATCATACATTATCTTAGGTTTATCTTTAAGCTTAGCGACATTCCTCGTTTTTCTTTCTTCAGCATCATTAAAATAAGATTCCACTTTCTTTTTATCAACATATCTAAAGAATAAATAATAAAATAAAGGGTTTGTTGAGGTAAATGAAATCTTGGGTCCGCTATAACGAGTTTTAATAAACCATCATGAAAAGCATCAAAACGTTCTGTCAATTCAAACCGAAATAAGTAAGTATACCCTACTTTCTTTTTCTTTGTTTCAACTAATTGTCCTGTGCCTACTTCATCAAAATCGTTTAATTTAGCTACAAAAACTCTTTTCTTATTTGATTTTGTATCAATAAGGATATCTACACATCCTGAATTCATCGTTATGGATTTTATTTCCATATTCATCACTAATCGCCTCTTTTCTTTCTTTTATTATACTTTATTCATTTTCTTTTTTAAAGTTTTCTAATAAAAAAAGAATCCCCTTTCAACCAATGAGATTCTTTTGCCCAATTTATTCTACAAATTTGTTTACTTTAGAGTATACTACTTATAAGTAAACAAATTTTTAATTACATCATCACTCGTTCAATTTGATCATTTAAGCATAAAATGATGTAATTGAAACAGATAATGCTCAAATTAAAAAGAAGCAGATTATTCCGCTTCTACTGTATCTTCTGCTTCTTGACTAGCTTCTTCCAGTTCTTGACTTGTTTGTGGTTCATCCTTTGTTTCAACTTCTTTTGAAGTTTCTTCAACTGGAGTTGTTTCAATGACTTTAGGTTGAACTAATTTTTGAATAAGGTAACCTAAAGCAATCAAGACAAGACCATAAACTAAATATTCAAAAGAATTCCCTACTACATATTGAATAACATCACTCATGCTATCGCTAAGTGTAAGTGTTCCATAATCAATAAGTCCTTTAATATAATCATAAGATTTATATAAAGTAAATCCTACATAAGCAAAACTTAAACATCCAAAGACGTAAAGCGTGATTGCTAATTTATTTTTTTTCATTCAATTTCACCTCATAAACTATTGTATTT
This sequence comes from uncultured Erysipelotrichaceae bacterium, assembly GCA_900550005.1. Lineage (GTDB taxonomy): Bacteria > Bacillota_I > Bacilli_A > Erysipelotrichales > Coprobacillaceae > Beduini. The sequence continues at coordinate 5,572 of URQL01000021.1, read as the reverse complement.
TTAAATTGTGTGATAATTATGGGAAAACAATTTGTTTTTATGTTAAATTATTTAACATAACGATCTAAAAATAAATCAAAAAGTTCTAAATAATGATCTTCTGTTTTTTCTAATTCATACAAAGCTTCTTGATCTTTTAAAATGAAAAGTTCTTTTTCACACTTTGCATTATTGTATAAGTCAAAAACATCTTTGATTGGTACAAAGCGATCTTTTTTCGTATGAATAAATAATGTTGGAATTTGAAGATCTTTAATTCTTTCAACACTATCTAACTTATCGATATCGATTGCATAACGATTTAAAATCATTTTTTTCATTAAATAAATGAAAGGATATTTACATACATGATATTTTCTTTGTAATTGATAAGCAATAAAATGATCTACATTCTTATAAGCGCCATCAAGCAAAATAGCTTTAATTTGATCAAATTGGTTAAGCTTACTAGAAGCATTAATAATAACATTTGCTCCCATTTCTTTACCAAATAAAACTAAATTTCCATCATAGTGTTCATCTAAATAACGGATCCAGGCAAGTAGATCTTCTTGATCATGACCACCTAATTTTACATTATCGCCATCACTACCCCCATGGCCATATAAATCAATGAGTAAAAAATTACAATGAAGATGTTGTTTAAAAAAATCAACATAACTTAGCATATCAATGGAATCATAACGATAAGGATGAATGATCACCATTGTTGTTCCTGCTTGATAATCAAAATAATATCCATTTAAAGCTTCCTTTTCATCATTTCTTATTTGCAAACAAGAAGCATCATCAATTTGAACACGGTAATTTTCATTTTTATCTTGTTTTGCATCCATCAATTCATTTGAAAAGTAAGATGAACTTTTATATAAAGCATATCCTGATAAAACAGAAGTTAATCCTAAAATTCCAAACCAGCCACTTTTTTTAATTTTCATAAATATCCTCCTTAAAATATTCTAAAATTAAACGATTGATGTTCATAATTTGTTCCAATGAACCTAAACGGTATTGGGGTTCATCCATTAATTGACTGTAATATTTTAATGTATTAACTAATTCACGTTTTACTTGGCCATGTAATTTTGTTGGAATATCTTCGATTGGGAAGCATTTAAAAATATAAGAGTTATGATCTTTTTTAAATAGATTTAATAAAATTTCATATCCTCCAGTTTTTAACAAATAATTACCTAAGGCAATTTGCATATCATGATTCATGATCGTTAAAATATCATCAACGACACTTTCAAAGAAAATTTCACGATATTTTTCTTGCATTTGCTCATCACCAATATAGAAACTATATAAATAAGAGTAAGCTAAATTTCCTTCGTCTCCACGTTCTTTGATTAGTTTAAAACGTGTACTCAACATACTAAAGAAAGCATCCACAATATATTGATTACATACAATATCATCTAAAACGGAAATCATACAAAAAGTAAAACGTTGATAATCAAATAAGCGAACCATTAAGTCTTCAATTTCTTTTCTGGCACGGATATAGATAATATCAATATGATTAATACACATTTCAATGATTTTTCTAAAATAATAAAGATGGAAATAATATTCTTGATCCATATAGTTTAGATTAATTCCTTGCCAAAAATGTTCATATAAAATTTCATCACAAAGCATATTAATCGATTTTAAAAACGTCTTATAATCTAATTGATCAAGTAATTTTTGTATATACGGAATATAGATTTCATAAAATTGATCGATTGATTTTTGTGTTGTCCCACGATGATACTCTAAGTAATTTAAAATATTGATCAAATCTTGATTTTCCAAAGAATCAATTGAACGTGATGAAGCATCTTGATCAATATAATCTTTAATATCATCACAAGATAAGGATGTTTTTTCACCAATATAACGTTCTAATACCTTTAAAGCTTCAATCGTTAAAGCAACTTGTTCATAATCATGTAAATTTTCCGCAAATTTTACTGAAATTTCATCTTCAAGTAAGATTTCAAAGAAAATATTGATTTGTTGTAATTGTGAATCACGCATATAATAATGAAATTTATAGCAATTTTGATTCATTTGGTAACTGCTATGGTATTTATACTTCGATTGATAAGTGGATTCATGTTTATTAATATAATCCTGAATTTTTTTCTTATTCATAAATTCACCTCATTTTACTTTATAAAAAATTCAACCGTATGTTCTAATACAGGGGTGATTTCATTATACACTTCAAAATTATGAGAGCCCTTATCAAGTTCAATAAATTCAATATCATCACGATCATATTGTTTTAAATACGTTTTAGAACTTGCAAAAGGTACCGTATCATCTTCATTTCCATGAATGATCATCAATGGATTTTTATAATCTTCTAAGTGTAAATAAAGATCTAAATCAATGATTTGATCAACAAATTCTTTAGATAATTTTAATCCTTTACAATCATAAAAACTATTTTCCATTAAAGGAAGTTGATTGTTTTCTTTTACATAACGAATTAAACTTGGCATACAAAAAGCAGGTGCCCATAAACAACATTTTTTAATCAAATCAGGAAAAAGGGCAGCAATATTTCCTGCGATTGCACCACCCATGCTATGTCCTAATAAATAGATTTCCGTAACATCTTCTAATTTTTTTACTTCTTCTAAGATATAAATGGCCTGTTTACATTCAGACATATACGTCATTTCTTTAAAATCACCATCACTTTCTCCACTGCCAAGAAAGTCAAAGCGCATCGACCCAATCCCTTGTTTTTCTAACTCGCGAGCTAAACGAACAAAAGCAAAACAAGGTCCTAAACGATTTGCAGTAAAACCATGAAGCAGAATGACTAAAGGGTATTTCTTTTGCTTAGGACGATTCATCATACCTCTTAAAACGCCCTCTTCTGTCTTGATTTCACAATAAATTTCCATCTCTATTCACCTCTTAATTCGCCAGCATGAAGTTTTTTAAAACGCGGATAAAAATCTTCACGAATATAGTCTAGTAAAATTTCACGAATACATTCACTTGAATAATCGCCACCGATCATAACGGATGTATCCATGACATCTTTTGTTAATAATTCTAATTCTTTATCTGTTAAATGTTTTCCATCGATTTTCATTGTTTCTTCGACAATTTTAAAGCATCTTTCAAAATCTTCTCCTATTGGTATTGCTGTTACATGTTCCATATTTTTTTCCTCACTTTCTTTTACTATTTTATATAAATAATATAAACTCTTTATGAATTTAATAAATCACGAGTCACACGACTAGCAATCATTAACCCTGCACTACTAGGAACAAAAGGGGAACTTCCAGGTGTCACTTTTCCGTTTTCATTTACTTGAAGAATACAAGGTTTTTTAGGTGTTTCACTTGAGTAAACGCATAAACAATGTTGAATATTTCTTTTTTTAAGTTCTCTACGCATCACTTTGGCTAATGGATCGATTTTTGTTTCAAAAACATCACAAACTTGCAAATATTGAGGATCCGTTTTATTTCCAGTTCCCATCGAAGAAATAATTGGGACACCATATTCTTGACATTTAACAACCAGTTCGATCTTAGCTGACACCGTATCAATCGCATCAACAACATAATCAACATTTTTATAAATTTCTTCTATTTTTTGTTCATGTAGATAAAATTCTTTATAGACATCTACTTGAATCATTGGATCAATATCTTGAATCCTTTCTTTCATGACGTCCACTTTATATTTTCCAATAGTTGAATGACGAGCAACGATTTGACGATTTAAATTGGAAATACTTACTGTATCATGATCAACCAAAATTAAATGACCAATTCCAATACGAGCAAGACCTTCACAAACAAATCCGCCTACACCACCAACACCAAATACACAAACGGTTTTTTGTTTTAATATTTCATCGAAGTTTTCACCATAAAGCATGGCACTTCTTATATTTTGTTCATTCATTTTAACTACCTTCCTTTGTCTTCAATATTATACCAAAATCTAATTTAAAAAGCACCAAAAAGGTGCTCATTCATAATCATAAGTATAACCACGTGTATCTAATTCCAATTTTTTTACTTCCCAGTTCGAAATAAGATCCCCAAGATCCTCTTTAATACGAACCACGCCCATTAAATCATCCGCCTGAATGATAGCCATGATCGTAGGGCCAGCTCCAGAAAGATACGAACCTAAAACTTTTTCATCTTGTTTTAAAGCAGCCATAATATCAAAATAATTTTCAATCAAATGGCCACGATAAGGTTGATGTAAATAATCTTTAAATCCTATTTTTAATCCCTCATCATACCCATTGATCAAAGAAGCAACAAGTAAAGCAAGGTGAGAAACATTTTTAATTCCATCTTTTCGTGAGATTTGATTAGGTAAAATACTACGTGATTTTTCTGTTGAAAGTGTAAAAGGAGGGATCAAAGCCACAAAACGATAATCTTGTTTAATTGGAATATTTAAGGTCACGACCTCTTCTTCCTCCATAACAGAAACCGTGAGTCCGCCATAAATCGCTGGAGCAACGTTATCAGGATGGCCTTCAATAAGTGTCGCTAAATTTCTTTACGTTCATGAGCTTTATTTTTAAAAGCATAGGCCCCTACGATCCCTGCCACAATACAAGTGGAACTACTTCCAAGCCCTCTTGTATAAGGAACATCCCCATAACTTTCAATACGCAAACCACGGTATTCTAAACCACATTGTTTAGCCCCTTGACGAAAAGCTTGATAAGTTAAGTTATCTTGGTTACAAAATTGTTCAGGACAACCTATAATTTCGATTCCTTCATCTAATAATTCAAAAACAAATTCATTATAAATCGTTAAAGCTAATCCAGCGACGTCAAATCCAGGACCTAAATTAGCACTTGTTGCCGGTACTTTTACACGTACTTTCATATTATTTACCTCCTGCGACTTTTTCTTTAACAAAATCAAGAATTGCTTCTTTAGGAATGGTTTGTTTAAATAATACTTCTTTATTTTCTAATCCAATCAATGGTTTAGGTAAATCAACTAAAGTCATTTCTTTCAATGCCTTTAAAGCATCGTATTCTGGTATTTGTTGATTAGTTAAAGCATGATAAACCGATTCTGGAAATTTATAAGGTGAAGCCGTTGCAAGTAAAATCGTTGGATAAATTTCTTTTTGTGTTTTACGGTATTCTTTTATGAAGTGATAACCTGTTGCTGTATGTGTATCAAGTAAATAATGATTTGTTTCATACATTTCTTTAATCGCTTGTTGGATTTGTTGTTCATTTGCATACCCTGCCACAAATTCTTCCTGCATTTTACTAAAAATTTCTTTAGAAACTTCATATTTTTTTGTTGTATTTAATTTTTGCATGGCCTCAGCTACAAATTTTTCATCTTGATTACTTAGATAATAAACTAACCGTTCTAAATTACTAGAAACTAAAATATCCATAGCCGGTGCACTCGTCTTACAAAATTCACGATTGGCATCATATACACCTGTATTAAAAAAATCTGTTAAAATATGATTTGAATTTGAAGAACATAAAATTTTATGGATTGGACAACCCATTTGTTTTGCTAAAAAACCAGCTAGAGCATTACCAAAATTT
>URQL01000020.1 GCA_900550005.1 uncultured Erysipelotrichaceae bacterium | reverse complement strand
TGCGATTTAAAAACAATTGCTAAAATTATTGATAAACCCATGAATTTTACGAAAACAACGATTGAACAAATGGCGAAAGCTTATGATAAAGATTTAAGTAAAGGGATCCATATTGTTTGTTTAGGTTTAAAATATAAGTTTGCAACAAAAGAAATTTATCGTACCTATTTTGAAAAAATGGTCGATCAAGTACAAAATAACTTATCGAATGCGGCTTTAGAAGTTCTTGCAATCATTGCTTATAATCAACCCATCACAAGAGCAAAAATTGAAGAAATCAGAGGTGTAAGTAGCGATAGTGTCGTTAAAAAATTACAAGCACGTGCTTTGATCAAAGAATTAGGTCGTGATGATAGTGCAGGTAAACCGATTTTATATGGGGTCAGTGAAGAATTTATGGATGCTTTTAACCTTGCTTCTTTAGAGGAATTACCGGATTTAGAAATTAAAGAAGAACAACTTGGTGAAGATTTATTTGATGCGAAATATAAAGAAAATTAAATACGCTTTCTTATTTTAAAATAGATGAAATTAGTGTAAAATGAAAGTGTTGATAGGAGGGAATAACAGATGACAAAAAAAACAAAGATTATCTGTACAGTAGGGCCTGCTTCTTCTACTAAAGAAATTTTAACAGATATGGTAAAAGCAGGGATGAATTGTATGAGATTAAACTTCTCACACGGAGATCATCCAAGTCATTTAGAAAAAATTAAATTAATGCGTGAAATCAATCAAGATTTAGATACAAATGTAGCTATCTTACTTGATACCAAAGGGCCAGAAATCCGTACGGGAGATTTTGAAAATGGTCAAATCGAAATTTCAAAAGGGGATAAAGTCGTTATTTCTTATGAAGATGTTTTAGGAACAAAAGAACGTTTCTCTATTTCTTATAAAAATCTTTATATGGATGTTAAGGTAAATGATCATATTTTAGTTAATGATGGTCAAATGGATCTTGTTATTGATGCTATTCAAGATCGTGATATCTATTGTACTTGTTTAAATGATGGTATTTTAAAAGATAAACGCGGAATCAATGTTCCAGGGATTAAATTAGGTTTTGCTTATTTATCTCAAAAAGATATTGATGATATCACATTTGGATGTGAAAACCATGTTGATTACATTGCTGCATCTTTTGTTCGTCGTGCTCAAGATGTTTTAGATGTACGTCGTTTATTAATTGAAAATAATTGTCCAGATATCCAAATTATCGCTAAAATCGAAAACCAAGAAGGTGTCGATAATATGGATGAAATCCTAGAAGTTGTTGATGGAATCATGGTAGCCAGAGGGGATTTAGGGGTAGAAATTCCTGGAGATCTTGTTCCTGTAATTCAAAAGAAATTAATTAAAAAATGTAATGCGGTAGGTAAAATCGTTATTACTGCAACACAAATGTTAGAAAGTATGCAACAAAATCCTAGACCAACACGTGCAGAAGTAAGCGATGTTGCAAATGCAATTCATGATGGTACAGATTGTATCATGTTATCTGGTGAATCTGCTTCAGGTAAATATCCAGTAGAATCTGTTGCAATGATGGCACGTATTGCTTTAACTACAGAAGCAAATTTGGATTATGGTCATTTACATCGCCGTGCTTTAAGAACAGCTCCAGCTGATAAATCAGAAGCTATCTGTTTATCTGTTGCTGAACTAGCAATTCAATTTAAGGTCAATGCGATCATTGCCTTTACACAATCTGGATTCACAGCCAAAAAAATGTCACGTTATAAACCTGAATGTAAATTAATTGCTGCGACACCTGATCAAGATGCAATGCGTAAAATGTCACTTTATTGGGGGGTTATTCCAGCTCGTTGTAATCCACTTAAAACAACTGAAAGCATGTTTAACTTAGCTGAAGTTATTGCTAAAGAAAATGGCGTAAAACCAGGTGAAACAATTATTGTTACTGGTGGTACACCAGGTGTAAGTGGAGCTACAAATTTCTTACATTTAATTGAAGTAAAATAAGAGTCGCAAATGCGACTTTTTTTTTATAATTTATCGATTTTTTGTTTCATGGTAAAGTAAACCGACAATAATTAAAATATAGTAACCAATTAAAATTAGTGTACTGAAAATAAATAAACTCATTGAAATTAAATTCATATTTTTTCACCCTTTATGTTATGGACAAATTTCAATCGTTTATTCAAAAGAAATGTTAAATCTATGTTAAATAAATGGTGTAGTTGTTTTCAATAGGTTGAAAATATGTTAAAGTAGTTTTAAGAGGTGAAATTATGAAATTATCAGATGTCTTTTCGCTGCTTGGAGGCTTAGCTTTATTCTTATATGGAATGCATATGATGTCCAGTGGACTTGAAGCCGCAGCTGGAAATAAAATGAAGTTGATTTTAGAAAAATTAACTTCGAATCGCTTTTTAGCCGTAGGAGTAGGAGCTTTAATAACAGCAATTATTCAATCGTCTTCAGCTACCACAGTTATGGTCGTTGGATTTGTTAATGCTGGATTAATGAGTTTAAGAAATGCGGTTTGGGTTATTATGGGGGCAAATATTGGGACAACCATTACGGGACAACTTATAGCCTTAGATGTCGTTGCTTATGCACCATTGATTGCTTTTGTTGGTGTAGCTATGATTACTTTTGTTAAGAGTAAAAAAGTAGATTCTTTTGGTGAAATTATTGCCGGGTTAGGTATTTTATTTATGGGTATGGAATTAATGAGTAGTGCTATGGTTCCTTTAAGAAGTTCGCCAGAATTTGTTAATATGGTTTCGAACTTTACAAATCCATTGATTGGTATTTTAGTGGGAGCTGGGTTTACAGCAATTATTCAATCGAGTTCAGCTTCTGTAGGAATTTTACAAGCTTTAGCTATTAGTGGTGTTGTTACATTGCCATCTGCGATTTATGTTTTATTTGGACAAAATATTGGTACATGTATTACTTCTGTTTTAGCTTCAATTGGAACAAATCGTAACGCTAAACGAGCAACGTTGATTCATTTACTTTTTAATATTATTGGTACAATGATTTTTGTAATTGTTAGTTTAATTACACCTTTTGCATCTTTTATGGAATCTTTATCACCAGGAAATGTTGCAGCACAAATTGCTAATGTACATACGGTATTCAATATTGCAACAACAATTATTTTGCTTCCATTTGGTTATAAAATTGTGGATTTAACTTATAAGATTTTACCAAGTCATGGTGATCAAGAAAAAGAAATGGCAACAAAATTCATTGATTTTTCTATTTTTGATCAAGATTTCCATTTAGGAACAAGTGCAATTGTCATTACCCAATTATTTAAAGAGATTGAAAGTATGGTTAAAGTTGTTAATAAGAATGTTAAAACGTCATTTACTTTAATTCAAAATTTTGATGAAAAAAAATATGATCAATTGATTGAAGATGAAGAGTATGTCGACTATTTAAATAAAGAAATTATCCGTTATACAACACACGCTATTTCGATTGAATTCCCAGAAGAAGATTCACAAACGATTAGTTTATTCTTAAAGGCATCTGGTGATTTAGAAAGAATTAGTGATCATGCAATCAATATTGCTAGAAGATCATTAAAATTAAAAGAGAATAATGAACATTTCTCAAGTGAAGCATTTTTAGAAATTAGTGAGATGGCTTTTCTCACATCAAGTTTATTAAACATTCTTGAATTTAACAATCGTGATGATTTAGAAAATGTTATTGAAAGAGTAGATGTTTATGAAAATAAAATTGATGAAGCAAATAAAGAATTTTCAATGAATCAATTAAAACGTTTAAAGAGTGGAAAATGTACACCAGAACACAGTGCACTTTATACCGAAACCCTTACAGATTTTGAAAGAATGGGGGATCATGGTTTAAATATTGCGATTAGTTTTGATGAAATTCGTTCACATTTAACTTTATTAAGCTCAAAAGAAAGTGCCTAAGGCACTTTTTTATTTAGTAAGTCTAACTTTTATTGACAAATAAAGTTAATCCTTATAAACTTATTTGTAGAAAAAATAGGGAAAGAGGGAGACTATGGTACTTAAAGAATTAGCAATTGGAAAAAGTGCACGTATTTTATCGGTAGGATCGTCTGGTCCTTTACGACAACATTTTTTAGATATGGGAATGATCCCTGGGGTAGAAGTTACAGTTATTAAATTTGCACCTATGGGAGATCCAATGGAAATACAAATCCATGGATATGAACTGACTTTACGTTTAGAAGAAGCTAGTCAAATTGAAATAGAACCCATTGAACATAGTGAATGTAACTCAATCGAACAAGAAAAAAATAACGAAATTGAACATCCTGGTTTAGGTGAAGAAGGACGTTATCATAATAAAAAAACTGCGAGACCGTTACCTGAAGGAACGATTTTAACGTATGCTTTAGTAGGAAATCAAAACTGCGGTAAAACGACTTTATTTAATCAATTAACTGGATCAAATCAACATGTTGGAAATTTTCCAGGAGTAACGGTTGATCGCAAGGATGGGATGATCAAAGAATATCCAAATACCAATGTTACGGATTTACCTGGAATTTATTCGATGTCTCCTTATAGTCAAGAAGAAATTGTGTCTCGTGATTTTGTTTTAACGCATCACCCTAAAGCCATTATTAATATTGTGGATGCGACGAATATTGAACGTAATCTCTATTTAACGATGCAACTTTTAGAAATGGATAAACCAATGGTTGTTGCACTTAATATGATGGATGAACTTACTGGAAATCATGGATCAATCGATGTCAATACAATGGAAGCCATGTTAGGCGTACCTGTTGTTCCCATTTCTGCCAGTAAAAATGAAGGAGTAGACGAGCTTGTTCGTCATGCTTTACATATTGCTAAATATCAAGAAAAACCATTAGAACAAGATTTTTGTGATAAACAAGATCATGATGGTGCAGTTCATCGATGCATTCATGGGGTCAGTCATTTAATTGAAGACCATGCTTTAAAAGCAAATTTACCTTTGCGCTTTGCTACAACAAAAGCAATTGAAGGGGATGAACTCATTTTAAAACAATTAAATCTAGATCCAAATGAACTTGAAATGTTAGAACATATTGTTGTGCAAATGGAGGTAGAAAGAGGTTTAGATCGTAAAGCAGCTATTGCAGATATGCGTTTTGATTTTATTGAACGATTAAGCCATCAATGTGTTGTTAAACCAAAAGAAAGTAAAGAAAGAATTCGTAGTGAAAAAATAGATCGAATTTTAACGGGAAAATATACAGCTATCCCATGTTTTATTTTAATTATGTTGATTGTCTTTTATTTAACATTTAACGTGATTGGGGCTTGGTTACAATCTTTATTAGAAATTGGAATTGATCAATTTAGTAATTGGGTAAGCCTTGGCTTGGAAAGTTTAAATATTAATCCAGTTTTAAAAAATTTAATTATTGAAGGTATTTTTCAAGGAGTTGGCAGTGTTTTAAGCTTTTTACCAATCATCGTTACTTTATTTTTCTTCCTCTCTTTAATGGAAGATAGTGGGTATATAGCACGTGTGGCTTTTGTGATGGATAAATTACTTAGAAAAATTGGTTTATCGGGTAAAAGTATTGTTCCTTTATTAATTGGTTTTGGTTGCAGTGTTCCTGCCGTTATGGCAACGCGTACTCTAACGAGCGAAAGAGATCGTAAAATGACCATATTACTTACGCCGTTTATGAGTTGTAGTGCTAAACTTCCGATTTATTCTTTCTTTGTAAATGCTTTTTTTCCTAAAAAAGGTGGATTAATTATGACAGGACTTTATTTTTTAAGTATTTTTATAGGAATTATTTTAGCTCTTCTTTATCGAAAAACATTATTTAAAGGAAATCCTGTTCCCTTTGTTATGGAATTACCTAACTACCGTTTACCTGGTTTTAAAAATGTCAGTCAACTTCTTTTAGAAAAAGCGAAAGACTTTATCCAAAAAGCTTTCTCAGTTATCTTTATCGCAACCATTTTAGTTTGGTTCTTACAAAGTTTTGATTTGCAATTTAATTTAGTTGAAGATTCTTCTTCAAGCATATTAGCATGGATTTCTGGTTTCTTGGTCCCTATCTTTAAACCTTTAGGATTAGATGATTGGCGTATTGTTACTTCATTAATTAGCGGATTTATGGCTAAAGAAAGTGTTGTATCTACTTTAGAAGTGCTTTTTGCAGGAGAAATCACCACAGTGATCACCACTAAAGCAGCAGCCAGTTTACTTGTCTTTAGTTTATTATATTCTCCTTGTATTGCTGCAATTACATCAATTAAGCGAGAATTAAGTACATCATGGGCGATTGGCGTTGTGTTTTGGCAATGTTTTATTGCTTGGTTATGTGCTTTTATCATCGCTATTTTATAGTATAGATAATTTATTATATGGATCGTTGTTTTTAAATGAATAAACACGATCTTTTTTATTTTATTGTATATTTTTAAAATATGTTTTTTTACACAACAAATATGTAATAATATTTGCAATGAATAAAATATAAAAATATTCATTGAGCAAAGGAAGTGATGAAATGCCAGCTAATTTCACAAAAGGACAACGAGAATTGTTATATGCAAAACGGATTGAAACAGGTTATACCTTAATTCAAGAAGTTGGCTTAAAAAAGATGCGTATCACTTTAATTACAAAAAGAGTCAATATTGCAACAGGGACTTTTTATCATTTTTTTGATTCTAAAGAAGCATTTATCCAAGCGTTGATTGATTATCAAGATCAACAATTACTCATGTAACTAAAAGCTTTAGTTGAAAGACAAGGTAAACTCACGTTAAAACAAGCTGTTTCCTTTTTTTGTGAAGCATTTAAAATGGATAATAATTTTTTAATGCGACTTACTTTAGAGGACTGGGTATGGTTAAAGACCCATTTAGCAAGTCATGGACTTTTCAATGAAAATTAGGATTTAAAAGAAGTACAAACTATTTTACCTTATATTAAAGATTTACGTCCTGATTTAGACTTTAGAGTGGTGATTAATTTCTTTAAAACGATTTATAGTATGGCACAAAATAGAAAGGCTTTTATTAAAGAGGTTTTTGAAACGAATGTTGATTTAATTTTTGAATGTATCTATCATTATGCATATTTACCTAAGAAAGAAGGAATGAATGGTAAAAAATAATGATTGAAGCAATTGCTTATGCATTTTTATATTCTGCTTTTACGATTTATCTTTTTAAAGTACAAGGGGCAAAAAAGCAATGTTATAATTACCCTTTACCTATTCAACAAAGAGCACTTGAAAAAGGCGTAACAACAAAGGAACAACTAGAAGCACAAGCTAAAAAGAATAAAACATTAGGGATTATTGTGATGGTGTTATTTCTTTAGCAATCACTTGTGGTGTGAATCACCAATTTACTTTCTTAGATGGTTTTATTTAAGGTTATATTTTCTTTAATGCTTTTTCTTTATTTGATGCATTTGTTATTGACTCAATTTGGTTTTGTCATGGTAAATGGTGGGTTATTGAAGGAACTAAAGATAGGGTTGATAGCGATCATGATTATGCCTTCCATTGGAAATGGTTCTTTATTGGAGTTTTGTTGAGTATTCCTTTAGCACTTATTTTAGGTGGTTTAACCGTGTTGATAGGACTTATTTAATTCGTACATTGATTTTGTACGAATTTTTTATTTCTTTTACAAAAAAACTAATGATTATAATTTGTTTTGTAAATGCAATTTCAAATTGAATGAAGTCTATTTCTTAAATTTAAAATTAAATTATAATGTTTTTAGAGGTGAACAAGAATGATATATACAATTAAAGAAGTAGCAACTCAATTAAATATCAAACCTTCCACTTTACGTTACTATGATCAAAAAGAGATTCTTCCAAACATAAAACATAATGTGGCTGGATATCGTTTTTATGATGATTTAGATTTGATTTATTTACAAATGATTCATTATTTTAAACAAGCTCAGATCCCTTTAAATGACATTAAAAAATATCTTTTTTATAGTTCACAAGGAGATAAAAATAGTCAAGAAAAACAAAATCTCATTCAAACGTTTAAAACACAGATTAGTGATAAAATAATAATTTTACAAGGTCAAATGGATCACGTTGACTGTTTAATAAAATGTAATTAAGAAATAATGTATTATCATGAATTGAAACCTTTAAGCAAGTCATGGTACAATAAAGTTACAAGGAGTGATAATTATGATTTTAATTCATTTATACTATCAAGGAAAACCTGGGCAAGCAAAGAAGTTTGTAAAAGAAATGATGGAAAGTGGATTAGTTGAAAAGATTAGAAATGAACCAGGAAATTTACAATATGAATATTTTATTCCTTTTGACAGGGAAGATACCATTTTATTAGTCGATCGTTGGGAAAACCAAAAAGCCTTAGATTATCATCATCAATTACCAATTATGGACCAAATCAGTACTTTAAGAAATAAATATGATCTTCATATGGAAGTAGAACGTTATCAAGATGATCAAATATCCAATCATGATCAACAATTTATTCGTAAGTAAGAGGGTGTGTTATGATTATTAAAGAACAAATTGGTATATCTTGTTTTGATACAAATAGAACGTTACATATTTATTTACCTGATGATCGACAAGAAGGGGAAAAATTTCCTGTTTTGTATATGTTTGATGGTCATAATTTATTTTATGACCAAGATGCAACTTATGGAAAAAGTTGGGGATTAAAGGACTATTTGGATGAGCATCATACACGATTGATCGTAGTTGGTTTAGAGTGCAATCATGAAGGAAATGAAAGATTAAGTGAATTTACACCTTATCCTTTTTATGAAGAAGAATGGGGTTATGTTGAACAAAAAGGACAAATTTTATTAGAGTGGATGATCCATGAATTAAAACCTTATATTGATGCGCATTTACCAATCCTTACCGATCGTAACCATACTTATATTGGTGGTTCATCAATGGGAGGAATTATGGCACTCTATGGTATTTTAATGCATAGTAATGTTTATTCAAAAGCAACCTGTGTTTCTCCTCATATTTATCCAATGTATAAACAATTAAAAAAAGATTGGCACCATGAAATGGTACCAGATAGTAAAGTTTATATAAGTTGGGGTGGCTATGAATATGATACGCATCATCTTTTTGCAACTGTAACTGATCAAAATTTACAAATCATTACGACATTAATGCGCAAAGAGGGGGTTGATGTTTATCCTCATGTTTTTAAAAATGACAATCATTCAGAAGCTTCTTGGCAAAAAGAGCTTCCTGTATGGATGAAAGATTTAGAACTTGGTTAGAAGTACAATGTACTTCTAATTTTTATTTAGATAGTCATGAATGCGAATCGAAACTTCAAAAGTAAATAAATCTAAGCTGTAAAAATCTTGATCTAACATTTTGCCTATTTGTTTAAAACGATAGAATAAAGTGCTACGATTAATTTGTAATTCATTGATCGTCGCTTGAATATCCCGCTTATTTTTTAAATAACTTTTTAAAGTTAGATAATATGGTGTATGATATTTTTGATCATGGTGGATGATTCTTTGAATTTGTGAATGAATAAAGCTATGTAATAATTTAGGTTGATTAAAACTATCTAATAAGGTTTCAAAATAGACATCTTCTAAAAAAGTAATCGTACGATTATTTTGATTTTTACTAGCTAGCAGGTTGAGAGGGGAATAAAAGATAGCAGTATCTTCAAAACGATCATAAGGAAAAGAAAAATAAGCCTGTAATTTACCACTTTTTAATAAGTTCTCAATAGCGTGTTGGTTTTCTAAAGAAGTATAAGGACCATGATCAAAAGTAAAAAAGAGAATAAAATGATCATTTTGTTCTAGATAAAGGGTATTACGAATAAGTTGTACTATTTGTTTAACAACCTTTTTTGCATTGAGGGAAGATCCTTTAATAATCGCAAGTTGAAAAAACTTTCGACTTTCCTGTTGGAATAAAGTCCAAATGGAAGAGGCAGAAATTCGTGTTTTTCCATAAAGAACATTTTCTAATAATAAAGTAGGATAATCTTTAAAAAAAGGTTGCGAATCAATCAATTGATATAAACGAAGTAAAGTTTGACGTGAAGAAGGATCTAATGTTTGAAAATCCTCAAATCGAAAATTTTTTTGATAATACCTTGAGAGCACTTGAAAAAATTCATCCTTGTTCTGACAATTAATAAGTTGATTTAATAATGACTCCATAGTTTCCTCCTTTAGACGATTGTCTAATTCTAGCTTTATTATAACCTTCTTTTTTAGATAATAATAGAAAAATATATAGGAATAAATTTATTATACTAAAGATAGAAAAGGAGGAATGAACAATGAGTTTTCCAAAAGGATTTTTATGGGGTGGAGCAACAGCTGCTAACCAATTAGAAGGAGCTTATAATGAAGGAGGAAAAGGATTTTCATTAGCTGATACAATAAAACTACGTGTTAAAAAAGATCAAACAAGTGCTATTACTAATGGTAAAATGAAATCGCCAACAGAAGTAACAACTTCTGAAATTGAAGAAGCACTTGCTTCAACAGATATGTCAAGTTATCCAAAAAGACATGGGATTGATTTTTATCATCATTATAAAGAAGATATAAAATTATTTTCTGAAATGGGATTTAAAGTATTTAGAATGTCTATATCTTGGGCACGTATCTATCCTAAAAATGACGGTAAAGTAAATGAAGAAGGATTAAAATTCTATGATGCTGTTTTTGATGAATGTAAAAAATATGGGATTGAACCATTAGTAACCATGTCCCATTACGATACCCCACTTTATATTGCTTTAGATTATAATGGCTGGGCTAGTCGTGAAGTGATTGATTTATTTACAACCTATGTACGTACCATTTGTACTCGTTATAAAGATAAAGTAAAATATTGGCTTACTTTTAATGAATTAGATGGAGGGAAAGGACACCCTTATGATGCTACAGGATTAGTAGAAGATCGTTATCAAGGGGATGATTTTGATAGTGCTATTTACCAAGCCATTCATCATCAATTAGTTGCAAGTAGCTTAGCTACACAAATTTGTCATGAAATCATACCTGATTCTAAAGTAGGGTGTATGACTGCTTATCATCCAACTTATGCCAATACAACGAACCCACTTGATATTTTAGAAGCCAAAAAAGAAATGCATTCTTGCGTAGAATCAACAGATGTACAAGTGTTTGGTTATTATCCAAAATTCTTATTAAAAACAATGGAAGAAAAAAATATCCATATTTCAATGACAAAAGAAGATGAAGAAATTTTAAAAGCAGGAACAGTTGATTTTGTATCCTTCTCTTACTATTCATCAAAAGTTGTTAGTCATCAAAAAATGAATGAAAAAGAAGGCGATTTTTATACATTTATGAAAGGAATCGATAACCCTTACTTACAAAAATCTCAATGGGGAAATCCAATTGATCCAATTGGACTTAGAATTGCTTTAGTAGAACTTTATGAACGTTATCATAAACCATTATTTATTGTAGAAAATGGCATTGGTGCAAAAGATGAAGTGGTTGATGGAAAAATTCATGATGATTACCGTATCAATTATTTAAAACAACATCTTATTGCTTTACATGATGCCATTGAAGAAGATGGTGTGGAATGTTTAGGTTACACTTCTTGGGGATGTATTGATTTAATTTCAGCCGGAAGTAATCAAGTATCTAAACGTTATGGTTATATTTATGTTGATTTAGATGATGAAGGTCATGGGACATATAAACGTATACCAAAAGATAGTTTCTATTGGTATCAGGAAGTTATTGCAACGAATGGAGAAAGTTTATTTAAGTAAGAAAACAAGCTGTAGCAAAATGTTACAGCTTCTTTTATCTTGTTAGAGTATTTTATGGATAAAGTACATAAATGATGAGTTAAGGATACTATTTTTAAAAAAAATTAAAAATAGTACCCTTAACTGCCCTTTGTTTAGTTTGTTTAATTTTTATAATTGAATCACAGTAGGATGCTAAAGTGACAAAAAAGACTTGTAAAGACATAGAAGAAGTTAAAATAGAGTTGAAAAAGAAGTCGATTTTTTCAATTTTAATGGTTTTAAAACAATTTGAAAAATCATATTGATAAGTTAATAAAATGGTTTTATTTGTGTCTAAATTCAAATCAATAAAATTTTTTTCTATCCATCTGCCTGTCAATGAAATAATGAAGATCAAATCTGTTTTTTATAGAGCTCTTGAATAGAATAATCATCACGATCTCGGTTGATGATATAGACTTTGATGCCATATGGATTCATTAAATTAGCAAAATAAACACTAGAAGTATAACCATAAACAGTTGTAATAATAGCGATTTTTTACATTTCGTTAATTTTCACAAATCATTTTTAAATCTTGTTTATCAAAATATTCATAAACATGGGGGTAAAGTTGTTTAATTAAATGAAAAGAAGTATCAAGATAATCATGATGAATAGGTTGATTATCTTTTTTTGTTTGAATTGTATTTTGCAATAAATCATTACTTCTAAATTCAATAAAATCCACATAACCCATTTTCTTATAAAATTTAGAATTGAAAGTACAAAAAAAATATCCTATTTAAGGAATGTTTTGTACTTTATTTAAAACAAATCTTGTCATGTTCATTTCACAGATGTATCGGTGAAATTTCACAAAAGTTTCATATTTAATCATTTCTGATATTAACATTTATATTTATGTACCAAGATAATATAATGCAATTGCTACTTATTTTTACTTCACCACCTAATGGTAAAGGAGGTGAAAGCCATGGTTGAAGCAATATGCTTCTTTCTCTCTACGATTTTAGGGATTGTCATAGAATATTTTCTAAAAGAGTGGTTAGATAAAGTAACACATAGTAGTGAAAAAGGGAACGTCGCAGCGTTCCCTTTTCTTTTGCCATGATCAGCAATATGCTTTTCGAATACATTATAGCGGATTTGAGTTAGAAAAGCAATTGATTAAGTTATTAAAACCAACCTTTTTCTTTACAAATTTCATAGATACCATCATTAACATTTGTATCTGCAATATAAGTGGCTTTTGCTTTAAGGGCATCACAGGCATTTCCCATCGCTACACCAATCCATAAATTTGGATCAAACATATCTAAATCATTATCATCATCACCAAAGACAACAACATCTTGGATGGGAGCATTCAAGATTTCCATCATTTTAAAAATACCAGCTTTTTTATTATCTGGTTGGAACATTAAGTATTCAGGCACAAATCTTAGTGATCCTAAAGCATGTAAATGATTAAAATTTGTTTCTTCTTGAGTAGATAAAGCTAAATAGATTTTATAAAAATTTTTGATTTGATGATAATCAAAATTTTCATTAAAACAATAAGTTGTTGGTTCTTGACGTTCACCCACTTGTTTAATAAAGAGATCATTATTACTGTAAACTTCGATCGTATCATTAATCGCCACAAGATAACCAATATTTTTAGAAGTGGCTTCGTCAAGAATTTGGATGCTAGTTTCACGATCTAAAGGGATGTTTTCAATGAGTTCTCCATTAATCACAATACCATTTCCACCATTACAAACCATGTGTTCAAAATCAAATTCTTTACGAGCTATTTCTGCTTTATAATGAGCACGTCCTGTATTTAAGCAAACAAAATGTCCAGCTTCTTTTAATTTTTCAAGAGCAATTTTTGCTGAAGGGACAATTTGATGAGTCGAACGATCAGTTAATGTTCCATCAATGTCAAAGAAAAAATATTTTTTATTCATTATTTGCCTCCTTTATTTTAGTACTTGATTTATGGCTTCATTTATTGAATCAACAGAAGCATAATCACAAGCTTCAAATAGAGGTAAATCATTATAAGAATCACCAATACCATAAAGGGCATCTAAACCACAAAGAGGACGACTAGAACAAACACCAAAAAGATGTTTTTTTTGAAAATCAATAATTGCTGGTTTGTCTTGTGATTTTATTTTTTCATTAAAGACAAGGATACCATCGACATCAAATAATAAGAGTTTCCTATCCATATTTTTACCTCATCTCTATTTTATCATAACTAAAGTGATAACGGATAAAAAGTTATTATTTAGGACTAAAAGTACAATAGCATCCATTTAAGAAATGAGAAATCGTTATTTTTGTTTCAAAATTTTAAATGAACTTGAACAAAATAGAGAAACTATGTTATAAAAAGAGTAATAGGAGGAAGTAAAAATGAGAGATAATAAATTAGTATTAGGTTATATTGGCAATGGTAAGAGTGCAAACCGTTATCATATTCCTTTTGTGCAAACAAGAAAAGACAAGTTTTTTATAAAAAGTATTTATAATCCTCGTATTCATCATGATCTTTGGAAAGAAATTGAAAGTGTTCACTATACAACCGATTTAAATGAACTCCTTCAAGATGATGAAATAGATTTAATTGTGATTTGTACTGGTCATCAATTTCATTATGAATACGCTAAAAAAGTATTAGAAGCTAACAAACATTGTTTAGTAGAAAAACCATTTATGGAAACAGGTGCACAAGCTAAAGAAATCTTTGCTTTAGCTAGTCAAAAAGGACTTTATTGTAGTGCTTATCAAAACCGTCGTTATGATAGTGATTTTTTAACCGTTCAAAAAGTAATTGAAAGTGGTAAATTAGGTGATTTATTAGAAATTGAAATGCATTTTGATTATTATCGCCCTTATATACCTGAAAGTGTTTATCAATTTTCACCCGCAAAGTCTTATTTATATGGTCATGGATGCCATACTTTAGACCAAGTCATTAGTTATTTCGGTAAACCGGATTCCATTCATTATGATGTACGTCAATTACTAGGACAAGGGAGAATGAATGATTACTTTGATTTAGACTTATATTACGGTACATTAAAGATATCGGTTAAATCAAGTTACTTTAGAATCAAAGAAAGACCAAGCTTTGTGGTTTATGGTAAAAAAGGGATGTTTGTTAAAGCTAAAAAAGATCGTCAAGAAGAACACTTAAAAATGTTCTATATGCCAGGATCACCAGGATTTGGTGAAGATGATCTAGAACATTATGGTGTGTTGACTTATGAACAAGATGGAATCATTCATGAAGAAAAAGTACCAACAATTACTGGGGATTATGCACGTGTTTATGATGGTATTTATGAATGTATTGTTAATCATCAACCACAAGTGATTACACATGAACAAACTTTATTACAAATGGAAATATTAGAAACAGGGGTTTCAAAATTAAAATAGCTTACGATTATTTATCGTAAGCTATTTTTTCTAAGGATTGTTTTAAATCTTGAATTAAAATTTCAGAACCTTCTAAACCACAATGAATACGAATGATCCCACGACCACAATTAGCAAGGTTAGCTTCCTCTTCGCTACACATTAACATGGGTGTACAAACTAAACTTTCAAAACCACCCCAAGAAACTCCAATTTTAAAGACTTCTAAACGATCAACAAATTGAACGATTTCTTGTTCATCGGTTGTTTTAAGTTCAAAAGAAAGTAAACCTGTACTTCC